>DBFAZJ010000089.1:0-20345 GCA_048244295.1 Collinsella sp. | reverse complement strand
GTCTGAGCCATTTTAGGCATTTTTTAAAAATCTCGGTTGCAAAACGCTGTAGGTGAGTATACTACAACTCGAAACGAAACCGATTTCGTAAACCGATTTCGGCAAGCGTTGGCACGGAGGTGCAAAGATGTACCCTACCGTCTTGGCACCTCCGTGCCAACGCCATATCAAAGGTGTACGCACGAGCAAGAAGGAGCTGCGCGACCATGGGTAAAACGGTTCTTACCTTCGGCGAGATCATGATGAGGCTCTCGCCCAAAGACCATCTGCGCATTGAGCAGGCGACCGAGTTTGATGTCCGCTACGGCGGCGCCGAGGCAAACACCGCGCTTTCCCTGGCCTACCAGGGCGACAAGGCCGCTTACGTCTCCGTTGTCCCGGCCAACCGTCTGGGCGAGTGCGCTCTGCGTTCGTTGAAGGTCTACGACGTCGACACCACGCGCGTCGTGCGTCAGGGCGACCGCCTTGGCTCCTATGTGTTTGAGGTCGGTGCCTCTCAGCGCGGCAACGGTTGCGTCTACGACCGCAAGTTCTCTGCCATCAACATGGCCAAGCGCGACGTCTTTGACTGGGACGAGATCCTCAAGGGCATCGATGTCTTCTATTTCTCCGGCGTGACCCCCGCCGTCTCCGATGAGATGGCCGCCGCCTGCATGGAGGCACTCGCCGCCTGCCGTGCCAAGGGCATCACCACCGTGTGCGACGTTAACTATCGCGGCAAGATGTGGTCGCCCGAGAAGTCGCAGGTCACCATGAAGGAACTCCTGCCGCTCGTCGACATCTGCATCGCCAACGACGAGGATGCGCCTGCCGGCCTCGGCATGATCTGCGTCTCTGGTTCCCTTGCCCACGGCATCGAGGAGCGCGACACCTATGTCGAGATGGCCCGTCAGACCTGCGCCGAGTACGGCTGCAAAAAGGTCGCCTCGGTCGTTCGCAACATCTCCTGCGTCGAACGCTCCATCTGGATGGGCATGCTCTTTGACGCCGAGAGCGGCGAGCACTGGTTCTCCCCCGCTCACGATGTGCACGTGCTCGAGGGCGTTGCTGCCGGTGATGCTTTCAACGCCGGACTCGTCCATGCCCTCATCAACGACTTTGACCCGCAGGCTGCCGTCAACTACGCCATTGCGGCCTCGGTCCTCAAGCTCACCATCAAGGGCGATTCCAACCTGGTGACCGCCGACGAGATCGCCGCTGTGGCCAACGCCGCCGACGGTGGCACCCGCGTCGCCCGTTAATTCGTTCCCCATTCCGCGGGCCGCAGCTTTCCAATCCCATACCCCTGCGGCCCGCTCCCTGATTCCTCCGGTCGGGCAAAACCACCAGTCCCATTCCGGTTTTGCCTGGCATTCCCTACATGACTGGTCGAGCAGCCGGTTTTGGAATTGCTTGTGACCCCAAGCAGTGCCTCCGATAACCAATCCAGAATCGGCTCCTGACCAGCACATTTGGCAATCACGCGCCCATGCGCGCCACACATCGAAAGGAACATCATGTTCGATCAGTTCTACACCACGCTTGAGTCCCTGGGTATCGTGCCGGTCGTCGTGCTCGACAAGGTCGAGGACGCCGCTCCGCTCGCCCACGCCCTTATGGCAGCTGGCATGAAGTCCGCCGAGGTCACCTTCCGCACCGCCTGCGCCGCCGAGTGCATCGCCGCTATGGCCGGGGCCGAGCCCGAGATGTGCGTTGGCGCCGGCACCGTCCTGACCGTTGAGCAGGTTGAGCAGGCCCGCGCAGCCGGTGCCAAGTTCATCGTCTCCCCGGGTTACAACGAGGACGTCGTGAAGCACTGCATCGACATCGACCTGCCCGTCCTTCCCGGCACCGTAACCCCCTCCGAGGTCACCGCAGCCGAGAACTTGGGCCTCAAGGTCACCAAGTTCTTCCCCGCGTCCCAGTATGGCGGCCTGAACACCATTAAGGCCCTCGCCGCTCCGTTTGTCGGTCACCGCTTTATGCCCACCGGCGGCGTGAGCACCGCCAACGTCGAGGAGTACCTGAGCTCCTCTGCCATCATCGCCTGCGGTGGCACCTGGATGGTCAAGCCGGCCCTGTTTGCCGACGGCGACTTCTCCAAGGTCGAGCAGATCGCCCGCGAGGCCATGGACGTCGTCAAAAAGGTCCGCGGCTAGGTTTAGCTCTCTATCGTGAAAGGGGGCGTGCCCTAGACCTCGCCCCCTTTCTTTTAAAGCGGCTCGGAAGCGCGCCGTTTCCGTCACGAACAAGAACCAAAACCGTCTTGTATGCTGATAGAACGTGACGGAAGCGACACGCCCCCGAGCCGCTTTGCCTACTCGGCTGGTAATTGCGCCCAGTTGAGCCACATCGACAAAAACCGAGTCATCAAAACAGCTGCGGCGCCGTCTGGAGGAATGGACCCTTGCTTCCGGTCTTTTCTTCCAAGCGGCGCCGCAGCTTTTTCGTGCCCCGATGTGCCCCGGCACTTGCGGTGAAACAGGGACTGCTTACACCATCAGAGCCGCAAAACAATCCCTATTTCACCGCAACTAATGAAGGGGACGAGTTAGATGGCCGAGTCTTTGGACAGCTCAAAATAGTCGGGATGTAAGGCGATAACCGGGCCCTGCTCCTCGGGCATCAGGTGCAAGTGCGTCTCTGCCAGATAACTCGCCGCATCGGTATCGCCCCTCTTAATGGCCTCGAGAATCCGGCGATGCTGCCGACGAATCGGCTCCCAATCCAGATCCTGCGACACCATACGCAACCAGTTGTATCGCTCAAAATGCGTGTTGACGCTCTTCATCCAATCCCACAACATGTGACGACCGGCAATCTCAAAACACGTCTCATGAAACAGGTTGTCCAGATCGAAAAAGCGACGCGTTTCGCCATGGTCGAGTGACTCAGACTCGGCAAGAATCTGCTCGAGCCGATGCTTTTGCTCAGGCGAGGCGGCCGAGCAGCATTTAATGAGCACGCTTCTCTCGAGTTTCTCACGCAAGAAACAGGCGTTCTCGGCGCGCTCCATGCTGATTTTTGAGACATAGGTGCCGCTTTTGGGACGAGTTTCCACCAGTTCCTGCTCACGCAGGCGCACAAAGGACTCGCGAATGGGCGTGCGCCCGATTCCCGTCTCCTTTTCCAGACCAATCGCCGAAAGGCGCGTGCCGGGCTTGAGCTCGGCATAGATAATCTTGGAGCGTAATGCGTTGTATGCCTGATCTTGCAAGCTCTGATAATGCTGGTGTTGTTCCATAAAGCCCTCGGATGAAGCCCGCGGTTTGTCGAATATCACCACGTAATACTATCGCATCGACACGCCCCGGCTCCCAATCAGTCTTTTTGGGACGGGGCTCTTTTAGCTACCCTGGCCCGAAAATCGGCCCCCTTGTCACAAAAGTGGCCCATCTACTACGTTAACACGGATAGCCTCGGCCATACCGAAAACTGTGAAAACAAAACCGCAGGTAGACAGCTTGTCGATTTTCGAAAAAGCCGACTATGGTTGACCCCTGCGGCTTAAACGTAGTAGATAGGCCCTATTCGTGGCACAGCACTACTCCATCCCAAATTGGCACCCCGAGCCCTCGTGAGTTGCCAACAAACTGTTCGACCAGCGCTTTATCCGCGCGGCATTTGGAAAATAGCACCACCGCAAAACCCGCGAGTAGCGCTTACTTTGCTATATCTCACTATACTTTGCTGTATCTTGCTATACTTTGCTATATCTTGCTATATCTTGAGCAAAGGTGGCTCACATGCAAACAAACCCTTTTAAGCCCACAGCAGGTAAAACACCTCCCACGATTATCGGCCGCGAAGATGTGCTCGAAGAATTCAATGAGGGCCTCGTCAACGGGCCTGGTGCCCCGGGGCGCCTAATGCGCATAGCCGGCGTCCGTGGAACGGGCAAGACGGTCCTCCTTGACGAGTGCTCACGTTTGGCGCAAAGCCGTGGCTGGACGGTCATAAAAGAGGTCGCAACCGAGGGACTTTGCCAGCGCATTCTCGAACAGCTGCAGCCCAAATTCCAGGCCAAACACGCCAGATTTGAGCCCACCGTAGCTGGCATATCCATCGGCAGCATAGATATTGAGCGAATCGGCCCATCGCTACGCGACGCCATGAGACAGACAATATCCAAGAATGGAAATGGCCTGCTCATCACTCTCGACGAGGTTCAAGACGCAGAGCTCGATGAGGTCCGAACGCTCTCCATTGCGATTCAGCAGGTTATCGGCGAAGACCTTGATATCGCCTTTGTTTTTGCTGGGCTGCCTTCGATGATTGAAAGCATCATCAACGGAAAGACACTTACGTTTTTGCGCCGTGCCCTCCCCTTTGATCTGAAGGCTGTGGCAGTAACCGAAGTGTCGTACTCCCTCGAGGAAACCATTGAAGCGTCCGGCATGGAGTTGCAGCCAGGTATTGCCGGCCAACTTGCCGAGGCAACACAAGGCTATCCTTTCATGATCCAACTCGTTGGATACTACGCATGGCAGTTGGCAAGACGCGCACATACAGCGATTATTGGAGAAGAAGAAGCCGAGCGTGGCATTGCAACGGCACGCGAACGCTTCTGCGCCATGGTGATTGAGCCCGCGCTGCAGCGCATTCCGCCCACGTGCATCGCTTATCTGCTGAGCATGGCGTCTTTGGGGCAGACGAGCTCGACCAGCATGGTTGCCGATGCCCTAAACAAAACGCCTCAACAGGTGAGCTCCGTCCGCAGCCGCCTGTTAAGAGAATCGATTATCGAGGCTCCTTCGTACGGCAAGGTCTCATTTGCCATCCCCTACATGCGCGACTACCTCTACGAGCACAAAGCCGAACTGGAAGTTGAACTATAGAAACGGCAACTGCCCTGCAAGACGAAAACCGTTTTCGTACGGATTTAAAGCAGACGTAAACGGTTTTCGTCTTGATTCGCGTCCGAAATTAAGACGTAAATTACGCTTTCGTATGCTTATTACCAGACGCAAATTGTTTTCGTCCGGCTATGCGTCCCCAATCCAGACGAAAAAGGCCCCGAGCTCGTGTGAGCTCGGGGCTCTTTGTGCCGCACATCTATGAGAGGGAATCGATGCGCACGGGCGCTACTCCATGAAGCCGCCCTGGGATGGCGGCAACCTCGTCGTTCCCCGCCTGATGGGCGTGCTCAAGGCATCCGTCCCCCTCTTTATCGACGTGACCGGCAAAAAGCTCGTCGAGGGAACTATCCGCACGCACCGCGATGTGGCCGACGCCATCGCCTCGCGCAATCCCACCGCCGCTCACGATGCGATGTATCTGCACCTGGTGTATAACCGCAACATGATTGCGGGGGGAGCAGAAACAAAAGGCATTTAGGGCCCGACAATAATCTTTCTTTGGCAAAACGCAGGCGGCGGCTGCCCAACACACAGGGCAGCCGCCGCTTTTTGCAATCGATTGGTGCAAAGGGGTTGACTAGAGCTCGCAGGCAACCTTATAGCCATCGCCGATGGCGTCGCGAATGTTGCCACACTTGTTGGCATCGCCCAGCACGTGGGTGGTAACGCCGGCAGCGGCAAGGTCGTCGGCAAGCTTGGTGTTGGGACGATAGCCCATGGCAAGCACCAGTGTATCGGCACCGGTGATGGTGTGGACCTCGCCGTCCTTCTCGTAACTGATGGTGTCCTCGGTAATCTCGGTCACCTTGGCCTCGGTCAGCACGTGAACGCCCTTGGAGAGCATGCGCGTGATGAGCACCGCGCGGCCGGCACCGCCCTCGTTGGCGGCGAGCGTCTTGGTCATCTCGATGACGGTGACATCGCGGTTGGCCGGCGACAGATCATTGACCAGCGGGGCCAAGTAGTCGGCCGTCTCGCAGCCAACGGTGCCGCCGCCCACGATGACGATCTTCTTGCCCGGGAAAGCCTTGCCACCCAGCAGGTCGTCAGCCGTCATAACCTGCTTAAAGCCCTGCATGAAGGCCGGAGCGATGGGCTCGGCGCCATAAGCCAAGACAACCTCGTAGCCCGCGTAGTCACGCTGAATGTCCTCGGCAGTAAGCTCGGTGCCAAATACGCACTTCACGCCGGCCTCGGCCAGGCGACGATACTGATACTTGATCACGCGGGTGAGTTCCTGCTTTGCCGGCGGAACGGCTGCGATACGCATCTCGCCGCCCGGCTCGTCCTGCTTATCCACGAGCACCACGTTGTGACCGCGCTTGGCGGCAATGAACGCCGCCTCCATGCCCGCGGGGCCGGCACCCACAACCAGTACGTTCTTGGCCTCGGCGGCAGGCTCGTAGCCGGCCTCGTCGCGCTCCACGTCCGGGTTGACGGTGCAGGAGATGCGCTTGCCAAACATAATGCCGTTCAGGCAGCGCAGGCAGCCAATGCAGGGGCGGATGTCGTCGGCGTTGCCGGCAGCGGCCTTGTTGCAGAACTCGGCATCGCACAGATTGGCGCGACCCATCATGCAGATGTCGGCAGCGCCGTCCTCGATCAGCTCCTCGGCAATCCATGCCTCGTTAATGCGGCCGACGGTGGCGACGGGAATGTTCACGTGCTTCTTAATCTCACGCGAGCAAGCGGCGTGCGAGGCCTGCTGCGTGCCGGCGGCGGGAATCGCAGAGCCGCGCTTGATGGTGGTACCGCCCGACACGTGAATCATGTCGACGCCGGCCTTCTCCAGGCGACGCGAGACGTAGATCATGTCGTTGAGGGTCAGGCCGCCATCGGTGTACTCATCGCCCGAGATGCGGACGTCGATGATAAAGTCCTTGCCGCAGCGCTCGCGAATCTCGGCGATGACCTCGAGCAAGAAGCGCATGCGGGCGTCGAGCGAGCCGCCGTACTCGTCGGTGCGCTTGTTGTAGAGCGGAGTCAAAAAGCCGCCGAGCATACCGTGGGCGTGCGCCGCATGGACCTCGACGCCATCGACGCCAGCCTTCTGCATACGCGCGGCAGCGTCGCCAAACTGATGCGTGAGCTCGTGAATCTCGTCGACCGTGATGGGGCGCGGCGCCTCGCGGGCATAGGACGGGCCCACAAAGGACGGAGCGATCAGGCGCGGCGTGCCCGGAATGTTAAAGGCCATGTAGGCGGGGTGGAAGAGCTGCGGCATGATCTTGCAGCCATACTCGTGGACGGCCGCGGCGAGTTTTTCCCAGCCGGGGATAAACGTGTCGTCGTAGCAGCACATGTCACCCGGCAGATAGGTATAGGTGGGCTCGACCGTCACGACCTCGGTGATGATCAGGCCTACGCCGCCCTTGGCACGGGCACGGTAATGATCGACCAAGTCGTCGGTCACATATCCGTGATCGGCCAGGTTGGTGGACACCGGCGGCATAAAGACGCGGTTCTTGACCTCGGTCGTACCGACCTTGATCGGGCTAAAGAGCATCGGATAGGCAGAGGACTCCATACAGGGTTCCTTTCGTTTGAGCCGCTCGGCGGCGGTTGCTAACGTACCTATCGTATCAGCAACCGCCGTATCCGCGGCCAAACATACCCAAACGCCGGTCGGCTAATGAATACCGCGGCCCAAGTCTTCGGCGATTTTGTCCACGCCCTTAAGTGCGGCGCACGTCTTTTTGTTGGAGCAATGCCCGGTGCAAACGCCACCCTGAGCGCAGTCGGCGCAGGTGCCCTTGCGGTAGATGCGCACGCATACCGCGACAAACGCAATACCGATAACAGCCAGTACAACAATATCGATAGGTGCCATAGCAAGCCTCCTCTAGTTAACCATCACTTACTTTACCCCATTCTCCACCTACCAAATAGGGACGGTTTATTTTGGTCGGTTTTATCTGCGGAAACGCCATATCTCCCCCACCAAAAAGCCCGAGTGTCGCTGGGACACCCGGGCTCGTGGAAAGGGGTTAATCCTTATTCGGACTTAAGCGGAAACTGCGGCGGAAGCAGTGTTGGTCTCGTCCTCGTCGGTCCATGCATGCTTGGGCATGGGACGGAAGATCTGGAAGAGCATCGCAACCAGCAGCACGATGGCCACAATCGTCCAGATACCAAACTGTCCAAGAACAAGCAAGTTGTAGAACTGGTTGATGAACAGGCCGATCACCCAAGCGAAGGCGCACTCGTAACCGATGGCGATCGCAGTCCACTTGCCGGAATCCATCTGGTTGCGGATGGTGCCAATGGCGGCAAAGCACGGAGCGCACAGCAGGTTGAAGGCACCGAATGCCACGCAAGCGCCCATGGTCGGGAACATGCCGGCGAACGCGGTCCACAGGCTCGGATCGGTCTCGCCGGCATCGGCAACGGACAGCAGCGAGCCGGCAGTGGCGACGACGTTCTCCTTAGCGACAAGGCCAGAGACGGTCAGCGCGGTAGCCTGCCAGGTGCTAAAGCCGAGCGGGGCGAAGATCCAGGCAACCAGGTTGCCCAACATAGCGAGCACGGAGTAGTCCATAAACTCCTCGGGGATGCCGTCCATCGCAGGCAGGAAGCCAAAGGAACCGTTGTAGCTACCAAAGTTGGACAGGAACCAAACGACGACGGTGGACGCGAAGATGACCGTGCCGGCCTTCTTGATAAAGGCCCAGCAGCGCTCCCACACGTGCAGCGCCCAAGAGCGGATCGCCGGGAAGTGATAAGCCGGGAGCTCCATGACAAACGGGGTCGGGCGGCCGGCGAAGAGCTTGGTCTTCTTGAGCATGAGGCCCGAAGCGATGACGGCAAAGACGCCCAGGAAGTAGAACAGCGGGCTGATCCACGCGGCGGTAGTGGAAGAATCACCGATGATAGAACCCATGAGCAGGGCAATGATCGGCAGCTTGGCGCCGCAGGGGATGAACGTGGTGGTCATGACCGTCATGCGGCGGTCCTTCTCGTTCTCGATGGTCTTGGTGGCCATGACGCCAGGGACGCCGCAGCCCGAGGACACGAGCATGGGGATGAAGGACTTACCGGACAGACCAAAGCGGCGGAACACGCGGTCCATGATGAAGGCGACGCGGGCCATGTAACCGCAGTCCTCCAGGAAGGACAGCATGACGAACAGTAGGAACATCTGCGGCACAAAGCCAAAGATGGCACCTAAACCGCCGACGATGCCGTCGCAGACCAGCGAATCGACCAGGCCACCGTCCTCGGTGCCGCCCGCCACAAGGGCGTCGTGCACCACGGTGGTGATACCCGGGACATAGGGGCCGTACTGCGCCGGGTCGACCGAGTCGGCATCGTCGCCCGCAGCCTCGACGGCCGCATCGTAGGCGTCGCGGCCCTGGCCGAGCACATACCAACCGTCGGTACCGAAGAGCTGGTCGTTGGTGAAGTCGGTCACCGTACCGCCCAGGGTGGAAACGGCGATGTAGTACACGCAGAACATGATGACCACAAAGATCGGCAGGCCCAGGATACGGTTGGTAACCACGCGGTCGATCTTCTCAGAGGTGCTCATCTTGGCCGGGGCCTTGGTGAGGCACTCATCGATGATGTGCGCGATGACGCCATAACGCTCACCGGTGATGATGGACTCGGCATCGTCGTCGCAGTCCTGCTCGCACTGGGTGACCAGCTCCTCCACGCGAGTGGCCTTCTCCTTAGTGAGGTTGATGAGCTTGCAGGCGTCCGCGTCGCGCTCAAACAGTTTGACCGCGTAGTAGCGACGCTTGTTAGCGGGAACGCTCGCCGGAAGGTTGTTCTCGATGTGGGACAGAACGTCCTCGATGGAGGAGTCGAACTTGTGCTCCGGTACCTGGCCCTTGGAAGCAGCGGACTTCTTGACCTGCTCGAAGAGCTCCTTGATGCCCTTGTTCTTAAGAGCCGAGATCATCATGACCGGGCAGCCGAGCTTCTTGGAAAGCTTGTCGGTGTCGATCTTGTCGCCGTTCTTCTCGACCAAGTCGGCCATGTTGAGGGCAACGACCACGGGCAGGCCGGTCTCGATAACCTGAAGCGCCAGGTACAGGTTGCGCTCGAGGTTGGTGGCGTCGACCACCTGGACGACCACATCGGGCTCGCCGCTCATGAGATAATCGCGCGAGCATTGCTCCTCGGGGCTGTAGGGGGAAAGCGAGTAGATGCCGGGGAGGTCCGTGATGGTAACGTTCTTGTCGCTTAGGAGCTTGGCTTCCTTTTTCTCAACCGTGACGCCGGGCCAGTTGCCAACGTAGCCGTTGGCGCCGGTGATCAGGTTGAAAAGCGTGGTCTTGCCGCAGTTGGGGTTACCCGCCAGCGCGACATGGATCTGAGAATCCGCCATTCAATCCTTCTTCCTTGTTTGCCCGCGCTGCTTTCTCCGCGCAGGCTGGATAATGTGCTTCAAAGTTGCTGCATTAAGTTAGAAAAACCTAACTTTATCTGCAGATATATGCGCCGCGAACCCTTACTGGACCTCGACGACGGCCGCCTCCTCCTTGCGGATGGAAAGCTCGTAGCCGCGCACGTTGATCTCGACCGGATCACCGAGCGGTGCAACCTTCACGACCTTGAACGAAGTGCCCTTGATGAGGCCCAGGTCCATAAGGTGACGGCGAAGTGCACCCTCACCGTGAAGCTTGACGATGGTGGAGCTCTCGCCCACCTTAACGTCACCCAACGTCTTCATCCTCTTGTCCCCCTTTCGGTATTTATGAAATGCTGCGAACTAACCGACGGTCATGATGTGCATGGCAACCTTGGAATCGATGCCAAAGCGTGCGCCCAGCACCGTGACGATGATATTGGCGCCACTCGAGCTCACCACGTGGATTTCGTTGCCCTCGACAAAGCCGAGGTCCTTGAGGTGGTGCTTCATGTCCTCATTGCCCTTTACACGGAACACGCGCACGGTTTCGCCCGCTTTTACCATCGAAAGCGGCATGGCCGGCATCTGCGGTCCGCAAGACATGAGTTGCTCCTAACGTCAGTTCGTCCTCAACATCGACGCGATAAAAGTTAACCACGTCTATGTTCGCTATAGTAAACTAGCACGTGGTTAACTTTTTGGAAAGGGTTCCCATTCAGATTTCGGAAAAGTTTCCTATATGAAACAAAAAGGCGCGGCAAAGCTATAATGAAACAAAAAGGCGCGGCAAAGGACCATCCTTTGCCACGCCCTATCATGCTTAGAGCGAGAGATTTCTGATCGACGTAACGCAGGAAGCCTCGTCTACGCCCGAAACACGAAAGACGACGCTCTCGCCGCACTCACCATAGAGGGCCATGAGTCCCATGACATCGCGGCCATCCGTGTGGCGATCGCCGATGCTGACTGACACGTCGCTACGATGCTTGGCGATAATGTCATAGAGCAGCGCAACCGGGCGGGCATGCAATCCCAACGGATCTTTAATCGTCTTTGTAAACTCGACCATGTCCCCTCCCACGACATCGCACATTCGGCCGGCAAAACCCAGCCACGTGGTAGATATTGTAGCGTTAGATGCTTGTCGAGAGCCCCTCTGAACACCTCGTGGTCAAAAAGTGGCAAATATGAGTACTGTCACCAATTTAGTAGCAGCAAAATCGAGAGCAAATTGCCTACTTTGAGCGATTCGAAGAGGTTGAAAGCCGTCAAACGCCCTTCAAAGGGGGTTAGATAAATTGATTTTGAGCCCATTTTGCTCAGAATAGGCCGAAAAATATGACACCTCTTTTGCAGCAGTACTCATATTTGGCATTTTTTGCCCACAGGGTCCAAAACCATGCCCCAAAACACAAAAGGAGGGGCCTCGTAAGGCCCCTCCCTAGGAAAGGGGATCGATTTATTCCACAGCCGCAGATTAATCCTAGCCGCTACTCCATCATGTCGAGGACGGAGGGGCGCAGCTCGCTCTCGGCGGCCTCGGGATCGGTCTCGCGCAGGCGGTTGATGTAGCGGTTGTACCACATCACGGCAAGGCCCAGGAAGACAACCACGCCGCCAACGTTGTAGACCAGCGTCAGCCACAGAGGCTGATCAAGCGGAATGGTGCCGCAGATAAGCACGAAGCAGAAGACCACAAGCAGGAATGCGGCAACGACCAGGCCAAAGCTGCGCGAACCCATGCGGAAGCCACGGGGGGCGGCATCAAAGTTCTTGCGCAGCATAAAGTAGGCAAGCAAAATCAGCAGCGGTGGGAGCAGAGCGGTGGCAGCAGTCATGTTGGTAACGATCATGAGCAGGTCGTCGAGGTTACCGGAGCCCAGGGCCGGAATGATCAGGATGGGGACGACGATGGCGAACTGCAGCCAAGCAGCGCGGGCAGGAATGCCATGCTCGTTGAGCTCGACGATCTTGCTACCAAAGACGCCCTTGGGGATCTCGGTGAAGAAAACCTTGATGGGAGCAGAGGTCCACATCATGAGGGAGCCCAGCGTGGCGGCGAGAAGGATCAAGCCGATGGCGCGCGTAGACACTTCCATGGGAATGCCAAAGTGGGCAAAGACAGCGCCGAACACGTCGAAGATACCGGTGGAGATGGCAACGCCGCCCTCGGGGATGAACAGGTTAACCAGCAGCGAAGCGCCTGCATACAGAAGGCCGATGGTCAGGCCGGCGATAACGACGGTGCGCACGAAGGCCTTGACGCCACCCTTAAGGTCGTTAAGGAACACGCCGACAGACTCAGCGCCGCCAACGCCCTGGATGATCCAGGCAAGCGTACCGAAGAAGCCCCACGCAGTTGCGAAGTTGCTCATGTCGGGAGCCATGTTAGCGGGAGTAGGAGCCGTAGCGAACTCAACGCCGCCAAAGGCAGCAGCCAGGGACAGCAGGATGAACACGGCGGTCAGGCCGAGAGCCGCGGTCGAACCGAAGGAGGAAATGGAGCCGATCCACTTAGCGCCCTTGGTCGAAACCCACGTGGCGATAGCAAAGACGACGATCTCGATAATGGTGATCCACAGCTGCGAAAGCTCGGCGTTGGCACCAAAGAACACGTAGCTCGCGTAGATGATGACGTTGGGCAGGACGGACGCAAAGAAGAACAGGTTAACGAACCAGTAGCTAAATGCCGTCAGGAACGCCCAGCGACCACCCATCGAGGTCTTAACCCATGCGTACACGCCAGACTCGGAGTCCTTGTTGAGGCCGACGAACTCGGCGGTAACCAGGGTATAGGGGACAAAGTACAAAAGCGTGGCGAAGAAGAACGACGGCGCAGCTGCCAAGCCGATGGCCGCGTTGTTGTTGATGATGTTCTTGATACCGAACACGGCGGCGACCGTCATGCCCAGCAGAGCGAACGAACCAATCGTTCCTCGTTTTTCAGAGCTCATAAGCCCTCCCAATCATCTGTTAAATGTCATCTAAACCCGTCCGAGCTGCAAGTGCAAACACGGACGGCGCACCTGCTAAGGGGAATGGGGAAAAGGGAGTCAACAAAGCCATCCCCCTTAACGGCGCGAAGCAAACGCCCAGGCGGACGAATACTACTTGTTGGGGAAGGAATAACCTTCGACTGTCACGTGCAGTACCACGACGCGGGGATCCGCGGCATCGGCCACGACACGGTAGGCCTCGTCAATTTCGACGACGGCAACGCCGCCGGTGGGAATCGTCACGGTCTCCCCCGTACCCTCAAAGCGCTCGCGATCATCGATATCGCTGTAGGCGCGCGTACAGGTAAGATCGGCCTTGGAAGCCACCTCAACGGTCAGATTGCCGTCGAGCGGGGCGAGCACGGCATGGTAGCGACGGTGACCGACCAGATCGGCAGTAGCCGCCTCGTGGGCGTTCACCCACCAATACACCAGCGAGTCGCCGATGGAGTACGCCACGTCGTGCTGTAGGTCGGCAACGCCATCGAGCGCCTGGCCGGTGCGCATCCACTTCTTGACGGACTTCATCTGAGCGTCGAAATCGGCGCGCGAGTTAAAGACATGCATGGCTTATGCCTCCTTAATGGGTGCCAGCGCCTGAGCCAGATCGGCAGACGTCAGCGGTCGCAGGGACACCTCAAAGCTGAAGCTCTCAAAACGGGTGCGATAGGAATCGAGCACCTCGGAACCCCAAGAGTTCGAGCCAAGGCCGAGCAACTGGTCGTTGATGTTGACCGTGACCGTATCGCCCTTGACAAGGTCGTAGACGTGCTTGGCGTTATCGATGGCCTCGCAGCTATAGGGCCATGCCGAGAACGAGAACGGGTTGGAAGCGGCGTCGCTCGGACGCGTCACGACCAGACCGTCACCGTGGCTAGAGCGCAGGGCAACCCAGCGGGTACCCTCGCGGTTGGCGCAGTCCTGAGGCATAACGTAGGGCGTGAACATGTCGTCGACCGTAGTGCGGTAATGACCGACCGGGTTGGCGCGCAGCGAGTCCGGATAGTTCTCGCCCGGGCCGTGGCCATACCACTCGACGGCGCGATCGCAACCGGGGACCTCGAAGGAGATGCCGATGCGCGGGATGATGTCCGAATAGTCACCGTAGGGCTCGCCGGAAACCTTGAGGTCGACGCGACCGCTCGGAAGCACGGTGTAGACAAGCTCGACGCGCATGCCGAACGCGCGGACGGGAGGAGCGATACGCTGGCTCACGGTAACGACGACCGCATTGCCGTCCTGCTTCCAAGAAACCTTGCGGGTAGACGTCTGCATCACATCGATGAAGTTGTCCTTCCACAGTGAGTCATACTCCTGGGCGTGGTTATCGACGAGCGGATGCCAAAAACCAACCTGGGGACCGGAGGCCATGACGTCGCGGCCGGATGCCTTCCACTCGCTCACAGTACCGTTTACCTTGCTGAAGGTCAGCTCGCCGTTGAGGGAGCGAATGCGGATTTCCTGCTCGGTCTCCTCGACCGTAAGCTCAGGACGAGTGGGAGCCGCAATGGCCGGCGCTGGATGGTTTGCGATGGCAAACTGGCTTGCGCCCAGCTGGAACATCGGCTCGCACCAGACGTGAGCGGCCATGGTGTAGGCGCGCACGGTCAGTAGGGTCTCGCCTACCGCGGCCTCATGAATCACCAGTGGCAGCTGGACGGACTCGCCGGGGGCAACCGCACCGGGCATGAGCGTCTTGCGGCTGACCACGTCGCCGTCCACCAGGGTCTCGGCCGACAGGCAGACATCCTCGAGAGTGGTGAACCAACGCTTGTTGGTGACGGTCAGCTCGCCCGCCTCGGTGTCATAAGCCATGCGAACCGGGCAGATGACCTGGCCATACTCAGTGAGGCCCGGGCTCGGCTGCTGCCAAGGGAACACCATGCCATCGATGCAGAAGTTGCTGTTGTTGGGGTAGTCGCCGTTGTCGCCGCCGTACATGTCGTAGGCAACGCCGTCCTCGGTCACAGCGGCCAAGCCGTGGTCGCACCATTCCCAAATGAACTGGCCCTGGATGCAATCCCAGCGATCGAAGACCTCCTGGTACTCGGACAGGCCTCCGGGGCCATTGCCCATGGAGTGACCGTACTCGCAGTTGATGCGCGGCTTGGGGAATGGATGCTCACCAAAGTCGTTCATCTGCGACACACGGGAGTACATCGTGGAAATGACATCGACGGCATCGGCGTTGCGGTCCTCCTCGTAATGGACCGGACGACCATCGAGCTCGTGAGCCTTGGCATACATCGCGCGGATGTTGCAGCCATAGCCGCTCTCGTTGCCCATCGACCACATAATGATGCAGGCGTGATTGCGCTCCTGCATCACCAGGCGCTCGATGCGGTCGACGTAGGCCGGCTCCCATGCCGGGTCGTCGGTGACCAGGGCGATATTGCCGATATTCTCGAAGCCGTGGCTCTCCATATCGGTCTCGGCGACCAGCATGATGCCATACTCGTCGCACAGCTCGTAAAAGCGCGGGTCGTTGGCGTAGTGGGACGTGCGCACCGCGTTGATGTTGTGCTGCTTCATGAGCTCCAGGTCGCGGCGCATGCGATCGAGGCCCACGGCGCGGCCCTTGTGATCGTCGTGATCGTGGCGGTTGACGCCATGCATCTTAAAGTAAGTGCCGTTGAGGTAGATATGATTGCCCTCGACCGTCACCTCGGCAAGACCCTGGCGATGCGGGACGTACTCGCTGACCTGGTCACCGTCGTAGACCTCAAACGTAAGGTCATAGAGGAAGGGATCCTCGGGATTCCAGAAGTGGGCATCAGTCACGCTGCACTCGGCATGGCCGTCGACGCACTCGCCCGTAGCCACCACGTTCTCGCCATCGCTGAGCGTATACACAACGCGGGTAGCGCCCTCGGCCACCGTATCGAGCGTGATCAGAGCGGCATCGCCCTCGCGGTGCGTGCGGAACCTAAAGTCGACCAGGTGCGCGGCGGGACGCTGCATAAGGTACACATCGCGGAAGATGCCCGATGCCCACCACATGTCCTGGTCCTCGATATAGCTGCCATCGCTGTACTGCAGAACCTTGACCGCAAACAGGTTGTCGCCCTCGACAAGCGCGTCGGTCACGTCGAACTCGGCAGACAGGCGCGAACCCTTGGTCATGCCGATAAACTGACCGTTGACGTACAGCTCGCCATAGCTCTCGATGCCGTCAAAGCGAATGATCTCGCGAGCGCCGGCAGGCACGGCGGGAAGGTTGACGATGCGCTGGTACACGCCCGTGGGATCGTCAGAGGGAACGAACGGCTGATCCACCGGGAACGGGAAACCCTCGTCGGTGTAGGCAAGGTTGCCATAACCGTCTACCTGCCACAGGTGCGGAACCTCCACGTGATCCCACTCGGGCTTGTACGTGGAAAGCTCCTCATTAGAGACGGCAGCGGGGCCCTCAAAGAGGCGGAACTGCCACGAGCCGGACAGCTGGACAAACCCGCGCGACAGCTCGCGGCTGTACGTTGCAGCGAGATCGGCGGTCTCGTAACCCATAAAGTACGCATGGGGTGCCAGGCGGTTCCTGTGGGTGAGCGCTTGGTTTTCCCAATCGTTAATGGCGTCCATGGTGATGCTCCTTCGTCATCGTAGTGATTCTTGTGCAACCGGTTGTCCTTATCTTACGGGCGATGCAAAAAACTGTGCAACCGGTTGTCCGCTGAACGGTCGATTTGGTCGGGTTAACGGTGCAACCGGTTGTACAACCGCGACACTTATGTCACCCTGAGTATCGAAACTCAGCGCAAGACATCGTTCTCAAGCTCGTAGGCAACCGCCACACCCGCTGATATCTCACCCATACGAGACGTATTCGATTGCGGCTTGGTTGCAAAACGACACCGGTCACCGGATATCATGAACGCTGTTCAGGCGCACTATAGTAAGCTGTATCCGCACCAGCCCGTATCAGCGACAACATCGACCGCATTCTCCAGGAGACGCCATGACCCAACCAGTTCGCACCGCACCTACGCTTGCCGAGGTTGCCGCAGCTGCCGGCGTGTCGCGCTCCACGGCATCGCGCGCTCTCAACGATTCGCCCCGCATTAGCGAGGAAACCAAAAGGCGCGTCCGCGCGGCGGCCAAGGAAGTCAATTTTGTCCCCAACGCTCGTGGCCGAGCGCTCGCTGTCGGGCGCACGGAAATCATCGCCGTGCTCGTGACCGAGCCCCTGAGTGAACTCTTCAGCGACCCCACCTATAGCGAGTTTTTGAGCGGCATTACCGAGGAACTGTCGGAGTCGTCCTATCTGCCCGTTATCTTGCAGGCGTCTTCTACGCATGAGCGCAACCGTGCACGCGAGCACTTTGAGCGCCGCTCGTTCGACGCCGTGATCGACGTCTCCCCCTACAAGGGCAGCGAGCTGCTCGAGGTGCTGCGCGAGCTGGGCGTACCCACCGTGTTGTGCGGCCAGCTCGAGGGCCACCCCTATCGCGATGTGTTCTCGACAGTCTACTCCGACGACGAAGAGGGCGGACGCTTTGCGGCACTCGCCATAAAGGATCGCGGGCGCAAAGATATCGTCGCCGTGTTGGGACCGCAAGACAACCCCGCTGTTGCCGACCGCCTGCGCGGCTACCGCGCCGTCTTGGGCGAAGACCTCCCAGACGCAAACGTTATCTATACCGGCTGGAACAGCGGAGACGGCTATCAGGCCATGCACCAGATTCTCGCGCGCGAGATCGCTTTCGATGGCGTGCTCTGCGGATCGGACCGTATCGCGGCTGGCGTCATCACCGCACTCAACGAGGCAGGCCTATCCGTTCCGGCGGACGTTTCTGTCGTCGGCTTCGACGATCACGAGATTGCGACGCGCTGCGTCCCCGCGCTCACGACCGTCCGCCAGCCCCTGCGCGAAGAAGGCCACATGGCTGCCAACATTGCGCTCGACATGATCAAGGGTGCCGAGCCCACCACCTCCGTGATGCACATGCAGCTGATCCAGAGAGACTCGCTATAAGAAATTGGGGCAGGCTTTCCGCCAGACAGTTGTTGCGGAAAGCCTGCCCCGTTTTGAGCGCTCATTCTGGGGCACAGTTTCCGTTAGACAGCTCAACCGGAAACTGTGCCCCATTAATTTGCCGAATTCTGGGTCGCGCTTTCCCAGAGGACCCCTTTGGGAAAGCGCGACCCATTCCGGACGCAGATTCCGGGATGCACTTTCCGCGACGCCCGGTCATCCCAAGCCCTCACAATCTCGGCGCATAAAAAACGAGGGAAGGCACGCGTCCTTCCCTCGTTGCGGGCAATATGTAGCCGCTCGCCTACATCAGGCGCAGGCTGACGTCCTTGAGCTGGGCGCCGGAAACGGCACTCGGGGCGCCCGACATGAGGTCGGAGCCGCTGGCCGTCTTGGGGAACGCCATGACATCGCGGATGGAGTCGGAGCCGGTGAGCAGCATGCACACGCGGTCCAGACCCAGAGCAAAACCGCCCATCGGGGGCGCACCAAACTTGAGCGCCTCCATGAGGAAGCCGAACTGAGACTCGGCACGCTCCTCGGTAAAGCCCAGGAGCTTGAGCATGGACATCTGCATCTCGGCGTTGTGGATACGCATACCGCCGCCGCCGGCCTCAAAGCCGTCCATGACAAAGTCGTAGGTGCAAGAACCGGCTGCCAACGGGTCGGCCTCGATCTTGGCGATGTCGGTCTCGGTCGGCAGGGTGAACGGCTGGTGCTCGGCAGCGTAAGCCTTGCGGTCCTCATCCCAGTGGAACAGCGGGAAGTTGACGACCCACAGGAAGTCGTGGCCCTCGCGCTTGATCTCGAGTGCGTTGGCCATGTGAGAACGCATGCCGCCCAGGATCTCGTCAGAGAGTAGGCGCGGGCCGGCGGCGAACATCACAAGATCGCCGGGCTCGACGTCCATGCGCTCGCGCAGAGCAGCCATCTCCTCGTCCGAGAAGAACTTGACGATGGGGCTGTTGATGGAGCCGTCCTCGCGGAAGGCGATCCAGGCCAGACCCTTGGCGCCAAACGTGGAGGCCACACCGGCAAGCTTATCGATCTTGGCACGTGCCCAGGCACCGGCGCCCTTGGCGTTGATGGCCTTGACGACGGAGCCCTCCTCGTTTGCGGCAGTCGCAAAGACCTTGAACTTGGAGTTGGCAAAGATGTCGGTCAGGTCGACCAGGTGCATGCCATAGCGGGTATCGGGCTTGTCGGAGCCATAGGTGTCCATGGCCTCCCAGTAGTCCATACGACGCAGCGGCGTGGGCATCTCGACACCCATGCGGCCGAAGGCATCGGACAGGACCTCTTCGAGCGCGCTCATGACATCGTTCTGGTCCACGAAGGACATCTCGATATCGACCTGGGTGAACTCGGGCTGACGGTCGGCACGCAGGTCCTCGTCGCGGAAGCACTTGGCAACCTGGTAGTAGCGCTCGACGCCACCGACCATGAGCAGCTGCTTCAGGAGCTGCGGGGACTGCGGCAGGGCGTAGAAGTTACCCGGCTGAATACGGCTGGGAACGATGAAGTCGCGAGCGCCCTCGGGCGTGGACTTGAACAGGGAGGGCGTCTCGACCTCCATGAACTCACGGTTGTGCAGCGCCTCGCGAATGGCAAAGGTGAAGTCGGAGCGCAGCTTGAGGTTGGCCATCATCTCGGGACGACGGAGGTCCAGATAGCGATAGCGCAGACGGGTGTCCTCGCTCGTCTCGATGCCGTCCTCGATCTGGAACGGCGGAGTGACGGACGTGTTGAGCACCTCGGCATGGTCGGTCAGGACCTCGATCTCGCCGGTCGCGAGCTTGGTGTTGGTGGTCTCCTCACCACGAGCGCGCACGACGCCGTGGATCTTGATGGGCCACTCGGGACGCATGGTCTCGGCAATCTTAAAGGCGTCGCCGTCGGAGTGCTCGGGGTCGAAGGTGAGCTGCGTGATGCCCTCGCGGTCGCGAAGGTCGCAGAAGATAAGGCCGCCGTGGTCGCGGCGACGGCTCACCCAACCGGTGAGGGTGACCTCTTCGCCCACGTTCTCGAAGCGAAGCTCGCCGCAGGTACGGGTGTGCATGGAATGCTCATCGATGGGACGGGTCTGGCTCATACCAGTGATCCTCCTTTATGGATCTGTGCCGCCCCGTGTCGTTCCGGGCGGCGTCGTACAGATTTGCCCAGCCTGCGTAAACCGCGCAGCC
>DBFAZJ010000088.1:0-2777 GCA_048244295.1 Collinsella sp. | reverse complement strand
CACCGGTCAGCGGCCAGAGCATGGGGGGCACGCCCGGTCCCGTTCCGAACCCGGAAGCTAAGCCCCATCGCGCCGAGAGTACTGCGGGGTCAGCCCGTGGGAGGCCAGGGCGCCGCTGACCGGTGGACGGCACCGAGCCGTACGCTTGAACTGAGAAGGGGGAGGCCTCGCGGCCTCCCCCTATTTGCGTTATATACACGTTGTACTTTGGGACCTAGCCCCCCCGTATGCGCTCTTACTGTTTGGCTGTATTTTGAGTCCTTCTAGTGTATTTGAGCGATAATTACTCGCATTGGCGTTAGGGAGGGCTTGATGTTTACCGTATTTGTCTTGGGCAATATCGCTTCGGGTAAGTCGACTGCCTGCCGCTATTTCGAATCTCGTGGCGCTATGCTTATCGATCTGGATGAGCTTGCAAAATCGCTGTATGTGCCGGGCTCTGATATCGTCAATGCTCTCGCGGATGAATTCGGTTGGGACATTTTGGATGAGGAAGGCGGCATTCGCCGCAGCATCCTCGCCTCTCGAGCTTTCGCTTCTCCTGATTCGGTCGCACGGCTCAATGGCATTGTGCATCCCGTTCTGATTGAACAGCTTTCGCTTAGGATTCTCGATCCGGTTTGTTGTACGGTTTCATCACCCCGTTACCCCTTTGCGGTGGTTGAGGTTTCTGCTCCGACTGGTTTTGAGGATGCATTTGGCTTGGCTGATGAAATTCTGGTCATTAGCGCCCCTTTGTCAGTTCGTCGCGAGCGCGCTATTCAACGTGGCATGGTGCCATCTGATTTCGATGCCCGTTCTGCTTGCCAGCCCGATGAGTCTGCGCTGTGCAATCTCGCTACAACGGTGATTGATAATTCGGCAGCCGATAATTCGCTCTTTGAGCAGCTTGACTCATGGCTTGCATGCCACGGGTTTATAGATACTCCGGATAAGGAGGAGGCCGATGCCTAAGGCACGTTTCTTTACGTGGTATCGCGTGGCGCCACTTGCCGTTGTGTTCGTCTTCGGCCTTATTTCGCTCGTCTACTCGTGTGCCCCTGCCGCTTTCTTTAAGCCGCTGTATCCGATTGACTACGAGGCGTATGTAAAGCAATCCAGTATTTCGCATAATCTGGATCCGTATCTGGTGTGCGCTGTCATTAAGTCGGAATCGAATTGGGACCCCGAGGCCGAGTCGAATCAGGGTGCTCAGGGATTGATGCAGCTGATGCCCGAGACTGCCCAGGATATGATCGCCAAGGGCCTTGTCGACGGAGGTGAGTATTCGGCCGACAATCTTAACGATCCGGCTACGAATATCGAGTTTGGCTGCGCATACCTCTCGTATCTTCTCGCCTATTTCAACGGGTCGACGGATAGTGCCATCGCCGCCTATAACGCCGGTATGGGCAATGTCGACGGATGGGCGCAGCAGAGCACGTCGCTTCATAATGCAATCACCTTTCCCGAGACGCAGGCTTATCTGATTCGCGTCAATAATGCCTGGGTTCGCTACAAGACCCTCTATCCCGATCAGTTCGTATAGGACTATGCCAGCCGCCTGCGTATACTGCAGATATATGAGTTAGGAGTATCCATGGCGGAATTTGAAGTAGAACGCGTTGGTAGTGAACTTAAGCGCTTTGGCGTTGAAGGCTCTGACGTGCCGTTTAAGGTCGTTTCTCCCTATGAGCCTGCCGGTTCCCAGCCTAAAGCCATTGAGTCGCTTGTGCAGGGCGTGAGGGACGGAGACCGCTATCAGGTTTTGCTGGGCGTGACTGGTTCGGGCAAGACCTTCACGATGGCTAAGACTATTGAGGCCCTGGGAAAGCCGACGCTGGTCATGGCTCCGAATAAAACGCTCGCTGCTCAGCTTGCGAGCGAGCTCAAAGAGTTCTTTCCCAATAACGCTGTGGTCTACTTTGTCTCGTATTACGACTACTATCAGCCCGAGGCGTATGTGCCGCAAAGCGATACATATATCGAGAAAGACTCCTCGATTAACGAAGAGGTCGAGATGCTGCGCCATCAGGCGACCGCGTCACTGCTCTCTCGACGTGATGTGATCGTTGTCGCATCGGTCTCGTGTATCTATGGCATTGGCTCTCCTGAGGACTATGCGGGTCTGGCTCCAAACGTCGACAAGAAGGTGCCGCTCGAGCGCGATGACTTTATCCATGCGCTTATCGACATTCAATATGATCGCAATGACTATGACCTGGCGCGTGGCACGTTCCGCGTGCGCGGCGATGTTGTCGACGTGTATCCGCCTTATGCTGAGCATCCGTTGCGGTTTGAGTTCTTTGGCGACGAGGTCGAGCTGATTGCCGAGATCGATGAGGTCACCGGTGAGATGCTTCGTGAGTACGAGGCCATTCCCGTGTGGCCGGCCTCGCACTACGTGACTGAGAAGCCTAAGGTCAAAGCGGCTCTGAAATCAATCAGCGAAGAGTGGGAGAAGCGTGTGGCCGAGCTCAAGGCGACTGATAAGCTGCTCGAGGCGCAGCGTCTGCAGCAGCGCACCGACTATGATCTCGAGATGCTCGAGACCATGGGTTTTTGTAACGGCATCGAGAACTACTCGCGTCATCTGGACGGTCGAAAACCGGGCGAGCCGCCGTTTACCCTGATCGATTACTTTCCTAAGGACATGCTCTGTATCATCGACGAGAGTCATGTAACGGTGCCGCAGATCCGCGGCATGCACGAAGGCGACCGCTCGCGTAAGGTGACGCTGGTGGAGCATGGTTTTCGTCTGCCTTCGGCACTCGATAACCGCCCGCTCCGCTTCGATG
>DBFAZJ010000087.1:0-5989 GCA_048244295.1 Collinsella sp. | reverse complement strand
CGGCATCGCTACGACCATGTGCATCGGCAACTTGCGCAACGCGCTGCAAAACGTGGACGATTACATCATCACCCACAGGCGCGGCTTTTTGGAAAACGGCCTGCTGTACTTTGGCGTGATCTTTACCTTTGTGTTTGGCGCCGTGTTGGGCAACTGGTGTATTGAGCGCATGGGCCTGCACGCCATCGTCGTGGCGAGCTTGCTGCTGTTTGTCGCGTTTGCCATCATGTTCATCGACCGCGAGCGCGACTTGCGCTTACGCTGGAAGGTTGCGGCCGAGGCTTGGAAAGAGGGCTGCCGAAAGTAACCGAATGCGGCAAAGGGGTTGTCCCTTTGCCGCAATATTTTTCATCATCTGTTGAAACGCTTTAACACTATTGACGTTCTCACGCGTTTTTTGTTTCAAAAGCGTTAGGATGGGACTCATAGCGTGGGGCGTAATGGATGCCCCGCACACGATGGGAGGCTATCAATGGCTAATCGTTTCGTTCTCAATACCATCTCTTATCATGGTTCCGGCGCCATCAAGGAGATCCCCGGCGAGCTCCAGCGTCGCGGCTACAAGAAGATCTTCGTCTGCTCCGACCCCGATCTGGTCAAGTTTGGCGTTACCGCTAAGGTGACCGACGAGCTCGACGCTGCCGGCATCGCTTGGAGCCTCTACTCCGAGATCAAGCCCAACCCCACTATCCAGAACGTCAAGGACGGCGTCGAGGCCTTCAAGGCCGCCGAGGCTGACGCTATCGTGACCATCGGTGGTGGCTCCTCCATGGACACTGCTAAGGCCATCGGCATCATCATCAACAACCCCGAGTTCGCCGATGTCCGCAGCCTCGAGGGCGTTGCTCCCACCAAGAACCATGCCGTGTTTACCATCGCTGTGCCGACGACCGCCGGTACCGCCGCCGAGGTGACCATCAACTACGTCATCACCGACCCCGAGAAGGTCCGCAAGTTCGTGTGCGTCGACACCAACGACGCCCCCGAGGTCGCCGTCGTCGACCCCGACATGATGGCTTCCATGCCTGCCGGCCTGACCGCTTCCACCGGCATGGACGCTCTGACCCACGCCATCGAGGGCTACACCACCAAGGGCGCCTGGGAGCTCTCCGACATGTTCCACTTTGAGGCCATTAAGCTGATCAGCGAGAACCTGCGCGACTCCGTTGCCGAGGCCAAGTCCGGTCAGCCCGGCTCCGGCCGCGAGGGCATGGCTCTTGGTCAGTATGTCGCCGGCATGGGCTTCTCCAACGTCGGCCTGGGCATCGACCACGCCATGGCTCACACCCTGTCCGCTCACTACGACACCCCGCACGGCGTCGCTTGCGCCATGCTGCTGCCGATCGCCATGGAGTTCAACAAGCCGGTTTGCGCTGAGCGCCTGGCCAAGGTTGCCGTCGCCATGGGCGTTGACACCACGGGCATGAGCACCGCCGAGGCCGCCGATGCCGCCATCGCCGCCGTTAAGCAGCTCTCTGCCGACGTGAACATCCCACACGTCTGCGAGGCCATGAAGGCTGACGAGATCGAGATCCTGGCCAAGGACGCCATGGCTGACGCCTGCTTCCCGGGCAACCCGCGCGAGGCGACGCTCGACGACGTCATCGAGCTCTTCAAGAAGATCTGCCCGGCTGCCTAACCCAGTTTGGTGGTCCTTCGCCCGTAGGCGTATGGTCTTTTGACTTGCTGCTGGCCCCGCCGTGCTGCGCACGGCGGGGCTTTTTGTGCTGCGTCAATGTCCTGAGACGGGTAAAACCAAAGCATGCTGCCCGCTGCGGATAGGTGGTGCACTTCCCAGCGTGCATTTTTGGGAGTATTCAGCAAGCTCTGAAAAATGCATAACGTTGTGAATGGGCCGTAGTGGCCCGCGGGCGCCCATCGACAGCCCCTGTGGGCGGGCTATCGATGGACGGAGATGGCTGTCGCCGCGTTTTTGGTTTGCGACGCTCTACAACACTGCTGTAACCGCGTCGTTTTGTCGTTTGTGATGGGGTCGTTGGGGCCCACGGTGCTGAATACTCCGTTTTTTGCACGGTCCAAGGTGGGGTACCCTGAGACGAAGCAAAAAGATGTCTCATATTTATGCAGATACCGATAGGATTTATGCAAGATTCGGGTTGTAAACCGTGCGCGTGCACAAAACCGGTGCGGGGACGTCGGGAGGCGGCTCGACTCCTAGGGCATTGACCGTGCAGAACGGTTAAAATCGGGACTCGGTCTTAGTTTTACTTGGAAGGATGCATATGGCTTCTAATGTTGATGCTTCTCTAGAGGGGATGCTCTCCTATATCGCGGGACAGCTTAAGACGCTGACTTCTATCGCCTCGCCTACGGGCTATACCCGTGCGGCGACTGATTATCTAATGGAAACGTTGCGCGATATGGGCTTTGGCCCCGAGCGTTCTAACAAGGGCAATGTGCTCGTTGAGCTTGGTGGTGAGGGCGAGCCGCTCGTGTTGGCGAGCCATGTCGATACCCTGGGCGCCATGGTACGCTCCATTAAGGACAATGGCCGTCTGCGTCCCACGACGCTCGGCGGGCATCAGTGGTCTACGGCCGATGGCGAGAACTGCACCGTCTACACGCGTGACGGCAATGTGTACACGGGTGTGGTTCTTAACACCGAGCCTTCGGCGCACGTGGCCGACGAGCCGGTCAAGACCATCGAGAAGAACATGGAAATCCTGCTCGATGAGAATGTCGACAGCAAGGACGATGTGCTTGAGCTGGGCATTCAGACCGGCGACATCATCGCTATGGATCCGCGTACCACGGTGACGGAGAGCGGCTACATCAAGAGCCGCTTCCTGGATGACAAGCTGTCGGCGTCGATTCTGCTGGGTCTGGCCCGCGCTGTTGCTGATGGCGAGGTGTCGCTTTCGCGCAAGGTGTCGCTGCTCTTTACCGTGTACGAGGAGGTCGGCCACGGCGGTGCTTTCGTGCCGGCCGACACGCGCGAGATGATCAGCGTTGACATGGGCTGCGTGGGCGACGACCTGGGCTGCACCGAGCGCATGGTGTCGATTTGCGCCAAGGATTCGGGTGGCCCCTACAACTACGATCTGGTGACCACGCTGTCCAATATCGCGCGCGAGCTTGAGCTCGATTATGCCATCGACGTGTACCCGCATTACGGCTCGGACGTCGAGGCCACGCTCTCTGCCGGCTACGACATCCGTCACGGCCTGATCGGCCCCGGCGTGTACGCGAGCCACAACTACGAGCGCAGCCACATCGACGGCGTGCGCAACACCTACGAGCTCGTCCGCGCCTACGTACAACGCTAGAGGAGCAGCTTGCGACTCGGCTGACCAATTGCTCTAAGGCCCGATTGCTCGGGCCTTTTTTCGCTTCAGTCTGTTTAGTATTATGCTGTATGTAACTAATTAACTTTACGTTTGGAATACTTAACGAGGTGATGCGGCGTATGGATACATCTGAGTACTTGTCTATGGGTGATGCTGCCCGCCTGTTGGGCGTTACGAAAGCCCGCATATCTCAACTTGCCGCATCGGGAACGCTCGCGTGCGATATTGTGGGCGGACGGAAGATGGTTGAGTATGATTCTGCGGTCGCTTATCAAAAGGTCCGCAAACGTGGACGCCGTCCTGCGGCCGATGTGGGGCGCAAGTTTACGCTGATGTCCGCCGATTACGAGGTTGCACGTGTTTCGTTTGATCCGACGCGCGAGTTTTCCTTCGAAATCGCCGAGGTTCTCGATACGCAACGAATGCCGTTTGGCACATGCTCGAGCTCTTCTCCAACGGTGAATAAGCGGGAGCTCAACGCGTGGTGGGGGCATCGGTCGGTACCCGATGTTCGCCCTGGGCTTATCTCGCGCTACCGCGAGCTGGGGATTGTCAGCGGCATTGAGGCTCCGGTTCGGTGCCTGGGCCTCTCGCTTTCGGATTGTTATTGGCTGCGGCCGGCCGATTGCGCCGAACTCAAATGGCAAAACATCAATTATTTTGAGAACGAATTTGAGCGATCGGCGTCCGAAGAGCGTTCGGGTTGGCTGGAAGGCATCGGTCTTAAAAATCCGGATAACACGTCCGAGGGCGAGCTCCCTAAATCGTGGATGATTCGAAACGACATTCGCGTTTTGGCTAAAGGGTGCGGGATGGACGATCAACGTCCCTTTAACGAGGCGGTTGCAACGGCTCTACATCGTCGCTTGCTGTCGGAGGGCGAGTTTGTTCCTTATACGGTTGAGCGGATGTTCGATGGCCCTGTGTGTCTGTGCGACGACTTTCTTGATGGCCGCGAGGAATATGTTCCGGCTGTTTACGTTAAGAACGCCCTTGGCGGCCAGCGAGGAAGCTCGACGTACGACCGATACTGTCGCTTCCTTGGTAAGCATGGTGTCGATGAGGCCGCTGTGAGAAGGTCTATGTCGCAGATGATTATCTGCGATGCCCTTTTGGCCAACAGCGACCGCCATTGGCGAAACTTCGGCATCATCCGCAATGTCGACACCCTGGAGATAAAACCTGCTCCGCCGTTCGATAGCGGCAACTGCCTGTGGTACAACGTGCCAACTGCCGTGCTCGCAGCTGGGGAGTTTGGGTTTTCCGCTAAGCCGTTTGGGCCCGACCCTTCCGTCCAGCTGGCGCTTGCGGACTCACTCGGTTGGTTCGACGCATCGCGACTCGACGGATTTGTTGATGAGGCGATCGAGATTCTTTCGCAGAGCGAATGGGCGACGGCGGAGGGTCGACTCGAGGCCATTTGCCGTGGCCTCGAGCGTCGCGTAATCGAGGTTAGTGCCGCCGTTGAGGTACTTCGACACGTGCAGCGATAAACCCGCGGCTACTTAAGTGCGCCGGTTACCGTGCCGCCGCCGAGGACGATGTCGCCGCGGTAGACTACAACGGCTTGGCCGGGGGTGATGGCTCGCTGCGGCTCGTCAAAAGTCAGCAGCATTTGCCCGTCTTCGCCGCGCGTAAGGGTCGCTGCCTGGTCTTTCTGACGGTAGCGGTACTTGGCGCCCACGCGAATGCCGCCGGCATCCAGCTCGGCCTCCATGCGCGTGTCCGGCGCGCTCCAGATCCACTCATCGGCCGTGAGGGCAGCGGCGGTTAGGTCCTCGGCCTCGCCCAGATGCACGGTGTTGTTGACGGCGTCGACGCCTGTCACGTATACGGGATGCGCCATCGCTACGCCCAAGCCCTTGCGCTGGCCGATGGTATAGCGCAGCGCGCCGTTGTGGCGCCCTACCACGCTGCCGTCGCGCCATACGATGTCGCCCGGTGCAGCGGGATGTCCGCAGCGGCGCTCGATATAGCCCGCGTAGTCACCGTCTGGAATAAAGCAGATATCCTCGCTTTCGGCCTTCTTGGCGTTGATGAAGCCCTGCTCGGCGGCAATGCGGCGCACGTCGTGCTCCTTGTCCAGGCCTGCCAGCGGAAAGATTGTGCGTGCCAGGCGCTCCTGCGTAAGCGAATACAAAAAGTAGCTTTGGTCCTTCTTGGGGTCCTCGCCACGGTACAGCTGCCAGGTGCCGTCGGACGCCTGGCTCGTTTTGGCGTAGTGACCTGTGGCGATGTAGTCGCAGCCCATATCGAGCGCTGCATCGAGCAACGCGCCAAACTTAATATGGCGGTTGCAGATGATGCACGGGTTGGGCGTCAGTCCTTCCTGGTAGGCAGTCACGAAGCGCTCGATAACGTTGCGGTCGAAGGTCTGCTGCAGGTCGAGCACGTGATGGGGTATCCCCAGGCGCTCGGCGACGGCCTTTGCATCGGCGATATCGCGGTCGACCTTACTCATGCCTGTTGCGGGATCGGGTGCGGGGCAGGTGAGGCGCATGGTGGCACCGACACATTCGTAACCCTGACTTTTGAGCAGATACGCGGTCACGCTGGAATCGACGCCGCCGCTCATGGCGACGAGCACGCGCTTGTTGTGCATGGGGAGGTTCTCCTTGGTGGCATGTGGCCAAAAAAGAAAAGCGGCGCGGGAGGCTGGTTCCGCGCCGCAGACATTGTAG
>DBFAZJ010000086.1:0-2886 GCA_048244295.1 Collinsella sp. | reverse complement strand
CGCTATCTGTACGGTCCACTTACCATGCAGGCGCTCCAAATGGTCCATGCCGATCTGGCCGTCATGTGCCCCGGCGCCTTTGTCCCCCGTTGCGGCTTTACGACCGACTTTCCCCAGATGGCCGAGACCAAAACGGCTATGATCACCGCGGCCCATCAAAGCGTCGCCCTCATGGACGCCAGCAAGGTTAACGGACGCGGCATGTACCGCTTTGCCGAGCTTGCCGATGTCGACTCCATCGTGATGGACCGTGACCCCGACCATGCCGTCGCCACCTCGATCGCCGAGGCCACTGACAGCTCACGTCCAGCCCTCGTCATCGCCGGCGCTTAAACAAAAACCACCACAAAGGAGCACTGTCCCCTTTGTGGTGGTTGTGATGGCTGAGCGTCAAAAGTGAACGTGTCGCTACTTGGACAGCTCGTCGGCGAGGGCCTCGATCTGAGCGCGCGAGGCGTCGTTGAGCGAACCCAGGACGGTCACTTTGTTCTTCGTCAGGGTGATGTCCTTCATGCCCTCGAGCTCCTTGGTCATAATCTTGGCCGCTGCAGGCGCCCAGGAACCGGACTCGACAAGCGCCACGGTACGGTTCTGGTAGGCATGCTCGGCAAGTGTGTGGATAAAGGTGCTCATGAACGGGAAGATCTCGCCCTGATAGGTGATGGAGGCGAGCACCAGGCGGTCGTAGCGGAACGCGTCCTCAACGGCCTCGGCCATATCATCGCGAGCCAAGTCAAAGACGGAGACCTTCTGGCCGCGGGCCTCGAGCGCAGATGCGAGCTCCTCAACGGCAGCTTTCAGATGGCCATACACGCTCGCATAGGCAATCGTGATGCCCTCGTCCTCGGGCTGATAGCTCGACCAGGTGTTATAGGTGTCGAGGTAGTAGCCCAGGTTCTCGGTCAGCACGGGGCCGTGGAGCGGGCAGATGATCTGGATGTCCAGGTCGGCGGCCTTCTTGAGGACGGCCTGCACGAACTTGCCGAACTTACCGACGATGCCAAAGTAGTAGCGGCGAGCCTCGCAAGCCCAGCCCTCGGGATCCTCGATGTCGTTGGCGCCAAACTTGCCAAAGCCGTCGGCACTAAAGAGCACCTTGTCGGTGGACTCGTAGGAGAAAATCACCTCGGGCCAGTGAACGTTGGGGGCGCCGATAAAGGTCAGGCTGTGGCCGCCCAGGTCGAGCACATCGCCCTCTTTGACGACCATCTTGCGCTCGGGGTAGTCGGTACCAAAGTAGTTGACCATCATGCGGAAGGCGCCCATGCTGGCCACAATCTGTGCCTGGGGATAGCGCTCCATAAAGGCGGCGATGCCGGCGGAGTGATCGGGCTCCATGTGATGGACGACCAGGTAGTCGGGCGTACGGCCGTCAAGCGCGGCCTCGAGGTTGCCGAGCCACTCGTCAACAAAACCGCCGTCGACTGAATCGGCGACAGCGATCTTTTCGCCCAAGATAACGTAGCTGTTGTATGCCATACCGTTCTCGGACACATCGTACTGGCCCTCGAACAGGTCAATGTCGTGATCGTCGACACCGATGTAGCGGATATCTTTGGTGATCTCCATCAGGCAAAGCCTCCTAGATAGACAAAAGAACCCGTCTATCATAACACTCGTCAGCATCCCAACTGTTATCTGCCGGCATCCTTACCGATTGTTTTTGAGGCGGAATATACCGCCGTTTACCTGCACAAACTATACGTGAGGCGCTGCCGTGGTATGTCGAACGATAAGCTGACCGGGAATGCGAATGGCGACGGTTTTGCCCGCCGTACCCGCCTCGGGAACCGCATGCTCGAACACCTCGCGTCCCCGCTGATGCAAATCGAATCGAACGGTCGTGAGCTCGTTATGCGCGACAAAGTCGTCGAGCGAGTCATCGACGCCCACCACGCTTACGTCCTCGGGCACGCGCAAGCCGCTATCGCGCAGCGCTGCAATTGCGCCATTTGCCATCTGATCGTTTGCCGCGTAAATCGCCGTCATGGTGCGGTCGTGTTCGGCCAGATACCTACCGGCCTCGTAACCGCTGTTGGCAGACCAGTCTCCCTCGAGCGGCTCTGCCGGCTCGATGTGCTTACGCTCGAGTGCATCCTGCCAACCGGCGCGACGAAATTGTTCGTCAACCGAGAACGACGGGCCGCCAATATAGCGAATTTGCTCGTGCCCCAGCTCAAACAGGTGATCCATAAGCAAGAGCGAGCAGCCGTAATGGTCGGAATCGACCGTGGTCACCCGCGGATGCGCGTACATGGTAACGATGACCGTACCAATGCCCGGCAGTGGATCAAACGTCTCAAAATCAGGCGCCATGCGACTCATGCCGATAATGATGCCGTCCACGGGCAGTGCGGCCATGCGACGCGTTGCCTCGGCAAGCGAAAACTCCTCGGTCTTGGACATCTCGACCAGCGTGATAGCGCAATTATGCTCGCGAGCAGCACTGGCGATGCCGTCGATCATTGAAAGGTTGCCAAACTTGGTGACATCGTTGACGCACAGGCCGACCGAATGGTAACGGCCGTCGCGCAGCGAGCGACCGGCATAGCTCGGACGGAAACCGAGCTCCTGCATGGCCGCCTGCACGCGCTTACGCGTCTGCTCGTTCACGTTGGGCAATCCGTTGGCAACGCGCGAAACCGTCTGCTGCGAAACACCGGCAGCGCGGGCAACGTCGGCCATGGAAACCGGACGCGAACTAATATCGTTGGACGGGCGCCTTGCCACAGGATCACCTTCACCCTTGCGAAATCTGAATAGCGTGTATGCCGGCCCGGGCAGAAATACATCCCGCGCCGAGGCCCGCTATCGTCGGACGCATGTTAACGTACTCTACTTTTTCGACCTGCATCTCTTCTGCTTTATAAGTCCATACGGCAGTAC
>DBFAZJ010000085.1:0-3567 GCA_048244295.1 Collinsella sp. | reverse complement strand
GAATGTTCCAGCTTGGCATAGCCACCCCCATAAAAAACCTGGATAACTATACCATCACGGCAAAGCCGCGCGGGCGGCTACGCACGCTCTACGCAGCAACTAGTCCGTAGCACCGCTTTCGGTTCCATACGACGGCGAAGGTGCCTCGACCACATGGTGATATCGATCGATATAGATTGCACGGGCACCCAGGCGTCGCACCAAATCCTGGTGATGCGTGCTCATCAAGACCGTCTTACCCGCCGCGACGTAGGCCAGCAAGAAGTTGACCACGATGTCGCATGAATCCTCGTCGAGCCCATTGGTGGGCTCGTCGAGGACCAAGATATCCGGGTTCATCGACACCACCGCAGCCAGCGCAACGCGCTTCTTTTGCCCGCCCGAGAGCTGATAGGGAGAGGCGTCGGCAAGGTCGGCAACCTGGAACAGCCCCATGGCATCGCGCACGCGGCGCTCGAGCTCGTCTGCCGGCAGCCCCATCTGCGCGGGACCAAAAGCAACTTCCTCGCCCACCGTAGCGCAGAACAGCTGGGCGTCGGCATTCTGGAACACAAAACCTACGCGCTGATGAAAACGCTGAGCAGCAGCAGAATTCTTCAGATACGCCGCATCGACCACGCGTCCGTCAAACAGGTATGCGCCGGCATCCGCGAGCTCAAGGCCGTTGATAAGGCGCATAATCGTCGTCTTACCGCAGCCGTTGGGACCGAGCAGGGCAACGAGTTCACCACGAGCGACCTGCAGCGACACACCATCGACAACCGTATGCCCCGCATAGGAGAACACTACGTCGCGCAGCTCAATGAGCGGCGTGGTCTCGGCGCCGGCAGCGCCGCTCACGCCCATCGCGCCATTCGTATCGTTTGCCAAAACGTCGCCCTTCCCTATCCACATCGACGGCTCGACCGCCCGCGCTACAGCACTGCGCACAACACGGCGAGCAGAACCACAACGGCTGCGTAAACGGCATCGCGCCAGCCAAACCCGGCGCGCGCGGACGCCGGATACGCACCGGCAAAGCCGCGGCAAAGCATAGCCTCGTCCATCGCGCGGCTGCATTCCATCGCCTTGATAAAGGTCATGCCCATGATACCCGCGATCGAATCGGTACGCGAAAATCCCTCAGGCGCACGGCCAACGCTGCGCAGCATGACCGATTCGCACAGATTGTGCGCCGTGCGACCCAGCACCTCAATGTGCTTGAACGCCATATCAAACGTAAAGATGACCTCGTCGGGCAGACGTAGCGTCTTGAGCGCCGCCGACATGCGGCTCCAGGTGAGCGTCCACGAAACGCCCAGCACGAGCGACACGTTAATGAACGTCTTGAGCGCAATCTTGAGCATGGCGCCCGTGGCAGACGCGCCCAGCAGCAGGGCAGGCAGCGCCAGAACCACTGCGAGTCCCGCGGCACCGATCGCCGGCACAAAGGTCGCGCGCAGCCCGCGTACAGGGCGCACGGCAACGAGCACCAGCGCGATAGCCGCCATCAACATGAGGTACAGCGGGCTCTGCGTCAGACACACGCACAGGACGCAGACGAACATCCCCAACAGGCGCACCGGAGCCGAAACGCAAGACAGGGCGCGGTCGACCATCGACCCGCCCTCGTGCGCGCCTCCACCCAGGCGAACCCGCTCAAGCAGGTTCGCCAGGTGCAGGACATTCTTTTGCATCACACGATGCCGAGCCCCCGTGGGCTCGTATCGCTCCTCGACCGCAAGCCAGCTAGGCAGCTCGGCTATTGCCATGAGCACCGCTTTCCTTGACCGTCAGCGAGACCAGGCGGAATGCGATGGTGAGCACCGCCACGCCAATCACGCCGGACAGGATATACATGGCAGCCTGACCGGCAAAGCCAAGGCCCTGCTCCTCGGAATAGGCTTGCAGATAATCGCCCGTAGGCAGAGCGTCGGCAAAGGTCGGGGCATCGAGGCCGACCGAAGCCTGCAGGCTGTCGTCGCCAGCCTCCTGAACGGCGGTCGCGGCACCCTCGGCGTCCCACTCGCCCCATGCGTCACCTGTGGCAAGCAAGCCGAGCGGCGTAGCCACGACAAGCACGGCAACCAAGATGAGCGTGGGGACCAGCGAGGTCTTCTTGGCAGCAGCGCCCTCGGCAGCAAGCTGGCCATCGACGGCCTCGGGCCCGACGATAACGCTCGGCGCCGTCTTCTTAATAAAACCGTAGATGGCGGCCGTCGCCACGCCCTCGATCACGCCGGCAACCAGCATATGCGGGATCAACATGGCCGGAATAGCCACAGACAGCGGGAAGGGGCAGTACAGCGGAGCACCCGAGGCGTTGGTGAAGAGCATCGGCTGAATACCAAACTCGATTGCCGCGCACAGGGCCGCCAGGCACAGGCCGACCCAGCCGCTTACGATGGCCGAAACCGAGGTGCCCCAGCTCTTGTCGTGCAAACGGCTGTTGAGCGCACGGAACACGATAGCAGCGGCAAACGGCAGCACGAAGGCCATGTTAAAGCAGTTGGCGCCAAAGGACAGGATGCCGCCGTCGCCAAACAGCAGTGCCTGTAGCGCCAGCGCGACCGAGACAGCAATGGCCGCGGCCTCCGGGCCCAGCAGCAGCGCGATGAGCGCGCCGCCGACGGCGTGACCCGTGGTGCCGCCGGGCAGCGGCACGTTGAACATCATGAGCAAGAAGGAAAATGCGGCGCAGATGCCCAGGAAGGCCATGTGCTCGCGATCGAGCGTGGCGCGCACCTTTTTGATGCAGTGGACCCAAACGGGCACCATTGCCACTGCCATGACGGCATCCGTCTGCGGGGACAGATAATTATCTGGAATGTGCATGCACGCCTCCCGGTTATCGGCGCACAGAATTGCAACGCCGCTTAAATCACCTTGTCAGTGTTACGCATTGTAAGATTCGTAACACGCCGCGGGCTATCATAGCAAAACGGCGCACTGCCGACAAAGCAGCACGCCGTTATGTAATGCGCGTGTCATATATGAAGGCTCAACGGTGCCTTATATCGAGCATAGCGGTCACGTAAGACTCGGCGGCAACCACCGCTGACCCATACCCCAGCGCAAATCCTAGCCGCGGACCTCGCCGTTTACGCCCTTGCACACCTTGGTGACGATCTTCTGGTGCGCCTTCTCGACCTCTTCGCTGGTGAGCGTGTGGTCGTCGGAGCGATACGTAAGCGCAAAGGCCATGGACTTCTTGCCCGCTCCGATGCGGATGGGATCGCGGTAGACGTCGAACAGGCGCACGCCCTCGAGCAGCTTGCCGCCGGCGCTGGTAATGCGGCGCTCAAGATCCTCGCAGGTCACAGCATTGTCGACCACGATAGCAAGGTCGTGCTCAACAGCCGGGTACTGCGAGAACTCGCGGTAGTTCTCCTGGTTGCGGGCGCCCTTGATCAGCTTGTCCAGGTCGAGCTCAAAGGCAACGACGACCTCGTCGATACCGCAGGCCTCGCGCGCCTCGGGGTGAATCTCGCCGACCCAGCCCAGCACGGTGCCGCCAGACAGAACCTCGGCCGCACGACCCGGCTGCAAGAAAGCGTAGCCCTCGCCCTCGACGGGACGGAAGCGGAC
>DBFAZJ010000084.1:0-8016 GCA_048244295.1 Collinsella sp. | reverse complement strand
CCCTGGGACAAGAACTACTGATTACTTTGTCCCAGGGCCTTATGTTGCTGATATTTCTTTGAGGATCACATGTTTAAGAGGTTTCTTTCGTATTACGAGCCCCAGATGGGGCTTTTTGTTGCTGATACTGTTTGTGCTCTGGTGCTTGCCGCCATTGACCTGGCGTTCCCCATTATCCTGCGCAATTTGACCGGTGGGCTGTTTACTCAGGGTCAGGCTGCTATTATGCAGGCGCTCGGCATGATCGCGGTGGGCTTGGTGCTGATGTATGCCGTCCGCTGCGCCTGCCGCTACTTTGTGAGCTATTGGGGCCACGTGATGGGCGCGCGCATGGAGTCCAAAATGCGCGAGGACCTGTTCGACCAGTATGAGCGCTTTAGCTTTGCGTACTTCGACCGCAACAGCTCGGGTGACATGATGAGCCGCGTGGTCAACGACCTGTTCGATATCTGCGAGGCGGCGCATCACGTACCCGAGTGGATCATCATCTGCGGTATCGAGATTATCGGCTCGTTTGTGATCCTCTTTACCATCGCTCCGGTGCTGGCGCTTGCCATGGCCGTGGTGACGGCGGCGTTTGCGGTCGTCATGTTTTGGCGGAACATGCGCATGCGCGAGGTCTTTAGCGACAACCGCAAGAAGATCAGCGGCATTAATGCACAGCTGCAGGATTCTCTGGCGGGCATGCGCGTGGTCAAGAGCTTTGCCAACGAGGAGACCGAGCGTGCCAAGTTCCGTGCCTCTAACGACCGCTACCTTTTGTCCAAGGAGAACATGTATCACGCCATGGGCGTCTATACCGCGACGTATGGCCTGCTCTCGGGTGTGCTCTATGTGATCGTGGTGCTGCTGGGCGGCTGGCTGGTCGCCAAGGGACAGCTGCAGGCGGTCGATATGGCGACCTTTGCACTCTATATTTCGCTGTTCTGCACGCCGCTTGAGACGCTCGTCAATTCGGCCGAAACGTATCAGAAGGCTATCGCCGGCTTTAAACGTATGGACGAGGTGCTCTCGACCGCGCCGGATATCCAGGACAAGCCGGGCGCTACGGATCTGCAGGTGACTGCTGGCGCCGTGGAGTATCACGACGTGTGCTTTAACTACGAGGATGTCGAGCTGGGCGAGGGCTATGCCGACGAGCGTCCCGTTATCGACCATATGGACCTGTCCATCAAGCCCGGGCAGACCATCGCTTTGGTTGGCCCTTCGGGCGGCGGCAAGTCCACGACCTGTTCGCTGCTGCCGCGCTTTTATGACGTGGCTACCGGATCCATTAGCATCGACGGTCAGGACGTGCGCGATGTGACGCAGCAGAGCCTGCGCCGCGCCATCGGCCTGGTGCAGCAGGATGTCTATCTGTTTGACGGCACGATTGGCGAGAACATCGCCTACGGCAAGCCGGGCGCTACGGCAGAAGAGATCGCCGAGGCCGCCCGTCGCGCCAACATCGATGCCTTTATCGAGTCGCTTCCGCAGGGCTACGACACCGTGGTGGGCGAGCGCGGCAGCCGTCTTTCGGGCGGACAGAAGCAGCGCGTTGCCATCGCGCGCGTGTTTCTCAAGAACCCCAAGATCCTGATTTTGGACGAGGCGACGAGTGCTTTGGATAACGAGAGCGAGGAGGCGGTGCAGGAGTCACTCGAAGAGCTGGCACGCGGCCGCACCACGATTATCATCGCCCACCGTCTTTCGACCATTAAGCATGCCGATGAGATTGCGACCGTTGAGCATGGTCGCGTTGTGGAGCGTGGCACGCACGAGGAGCTTCTCGCCCGTGGCGGCACCTATGCCCGTTACTATCGAATGCAGTTCGAAGGTGCGCGTGCGCACGAGCTCGACTGATTGATATGACAGGAAGTTTATGGCTGACAAGAACCCTTTGACTCCGGAAGAAGTGACGGAGTTATTCTCCGAAATCGATGCATCCGGCGTCTTGGATCCCACGCTCGCCAAAAAGCGTACCGAGCGCATGCGTGAGAAGGAGGCTGCGGCCAAGCGCGGTGACAAAGCGGCGCTAGCGCAGCTGCGCAGCGAGGACCGCGCGAGCCAGGCAAAACATATCGACCCGCTGTCCGAGGACGATCCTTCGGGCTCGCAGGTGAGCCATACCATTACGAAGACCGCGATGGCCGTGGTCATCGGTATTTTGGTGCTGATCGTGGGCATGCAGATTGGCTACGGCGTGATGCGTCGTCTGAACACCGCCAACCTGTCCGAGAGCGTTTCGGTCGATACCGTTTCGACGGCGCTGAAGGGCGGCCTTGAGTGGGGCAATGGCTTTACGCAGTTCCCGCTCGACTTTACCGTCGATGAAGCCGATGAGCGTACGGGCACGGTCGAGGTGACGGTGTTGGACACATCGTCTGCCAACGAGCTCGAGCTGCTGTCCAACGGGCAGATCCAGGCCGCGGCGCTTGCGACCAACGCGCTGCTCAACGATAAGATCGACCGCGTGGTGTATAACGTTCACGCCTATATCGACGAGGATAGCAACATTCAGCACGATTCCTTCTTTGGCATGTTCCCCGCGCGGGGCCACCAGAGCGCCATTTTGACGTTCGTGTGGACCAAGAGTTCATCCAACGCCACGAGTATCGACTGGAAGATGCGCATCGTGAGTATGGATGACACCATCGCCGAGCGCATTCAGAAGCAGGTGAACTCGGTGTCGTCGTTGATTGAGGATCCGGTGGTGAGCCAGACCAAGATTGACGAGGAAAAGGCCGAGCGTGACCTGGAGCATCGTCTGCATGGCCGCGAGATTTTCCGCGGCGGCAAGCCCGATCGCACACCGTCCGAACTGCTGGAACAGGACAAGAAAAAGTAAGACGCCATCATCCCGCGTGAGCCATAAGCCCCGCGGGATGATTTTTTAATCCCCGTCCCAGAGAAATCATTATGCATAGAAAGTCATAATTATCATTTCGTAAACATTTCGATGAAATTAACGCCATGAGGCATGCTTGCGGTTACAATACCGCGAGGCCTAACTACACACCTTTAAGCCGGTCCTGTGAGACCGGGAAGGAGAATTATGGCGAACAACCATACCGCGGGCGCTGCCGCCCGCACCTTCGCGCCCAGCGAGCTTCGCCAGCGTATGCTGGCCAAAACCAGCAAGGGCACCTGCGGTCCCTGCATTCTGTATCTTGAGGATGGGACCATTTTTTATGGACGTGCATGCGGCGCCGAGGGCACCGCGACCGGCGAAGTCTGCTTCAACACCTCACTCGAGGGCTACTTTGAGGTCATGACCGACCCGAGTTATGCCGGCCAAATCGTAACCATGACCTATCCGCAGATCGGCAACTACGGTATCGACGAGACCGACGTCCAGTCGGCCTTCCCCGGCGACGCCGTGCGCCCTGCGAGCGCTCCGGCTATGCGCGGCATGATCGTTCGCGACATGTGCACCACGCCTTCTAACTGGCGCTCGGCCGTCAGCGTGCCGGAGTATCTGCGCGCCCATGGCATCGTCGCTATCGAGGGCGTCGACACCCGCGCTCTGGTGCGCCATCTGCGCGACAATGGTTCCAAGATGGGCATTATCTCGACCGAGATCTTCGACGTCGACGAGCTTGCCGAGCGTCTGGCCGCAGCGCCCACGCTGGTAGGCGAGAACCTGGTCAAGACCGTAAGTTGCCCCGCGCCTCATGAGTTTGTGGCTGCCGACCTGCCTGCCACGCATGACTTTGCGCTTTCGGCTGCCGCTCCTGCCCCTCACAAAGTGGTCGCCTACGACTGCGGTGTGAAGCGCGGCATTCTGGAGGGGCTGGTCCGCGCCGGCTGCGACCTTACCGTCGTGCCGTGGGACACGCCCGCGAGTGAGGTGCTCGACATGAATCCCGACGGCGTCTTTTTGTCCAATGGCCCCGGCGACCCCGACGCCGTGGTGGAGACCTACGAGCAGGTGCAGCAGCTGATCGGCAAGGTGCCGGTCTTTGGTATTTGTCTTGGTCACCAGATGATCAGCCTGGCCTGCGGCGCCCAGATGGAAAAGCTTAAGTTCGGTCACCGCGGTGGCAACCAGCCGGTTATGAACCTGGTAAGCCGCCGTGTGGAGATCACCGCGCAAAACCATGGCTTTGGCCTGCTGTTCCCCAGCTTGGGCAAGCTTGTCCCCGAGCTTTCCGGCGGCGAGACCGAGCATGCGGCCGATGGAGATCTGCGCGTCTGGGTGCGCCGCGGAATCGCGCCGGTCGTGATGAACGAGCGCTTTGGCCGCATTCGCCTAACACATGTGAACCTCAACGACGGCACCGCCGAGGGCATCCAGCTGCTCGACGCCCCGTGCTTCTCGGTCCAGTATCACCCCGAGGCCTCGCCTGGCCCCACCGATGCCCACTATCTCTTTACCGCCTTTACGCGACTCATGGACGGCGAGGAGAACTACCTGGACATCGACACCGCGAAGGACCGCCTGGCTGGCTGGAACTTTGCCGAGACCGCCGCGACCGAGACCGAGGAGAACTAACATGCCGAAACGTACTGACATCAAGCGTATCCTCGTTATTGGTTCGGGCCCCATCGTTATTGGCCAGGCCTGCGAGTTCGACTACTCCGGCGCCCAGGCCTGCAAGGTGCTCAAGGAGGATGGCTTTGAGGTCATCCTGGTCAATTCCAACCCGGCGACCATCATGACCGACCCGGGCTTGGCCGACCGCACCTATGTTGAGCCTATCACCGCCGAGTTTATCGAGCGCGTAATCAAGAAAGAACGCCCGGACGCGCTGCTGCCCACGCTGGGCGGCCAGACCGGTCTGAACGCCGCCGTCGAGCTGGCAAAGGACGGTACGCTCGACAAGTACGGCGTCGAGATGATCGGCTGCGACCTGGACGCCATCGAGCGCGGCGAGGACCGCAAACTCTTTAACGAAGCCATGGCCGAGATTGGCCTGGAGGTCGCACGCTCGGGCTATGCCTACAGCGTGGCCGACGCCGAGGCCATCGCCGAGCGCGTGGGATATCCCTGCGTGCTGCGCCCGAGCTTTACCCTCGGCGGCGCCGGCGGCGGCATCGCTCACACCCACGAGGTGCTCGTCTCCATCGTGAGCCAGGGCCTGGAACTCTCGCCCGCCCACGAGGTGCTGGTCGAGGAGTCCATCGAGGGTTGGAAAGAGTACGAGATGGAGGTTATGCGTGACCACGCCGGCAACGGCATCATCGTGTGCTCCATCGAGAACCTCGACCCCATGGGCGTGCACACCGGCGACTCCATCACCGTGGCGCCGGCCCAGACGCTCTCCGACACCGAGCTGCAGAGGCTGCGCGACTACTCGCTCGCCATCCTCGAGAAGGTCGGCGTGGCCACGGGCGGCTCCAACGTCCAGTTCGCCGTGAACCCCGAGGACGGCCGCATCATCGTCGTCGAGATGAACCCGCGCGTGAGCCGCTCCTCGGCGCTCGCCTCCAAGGCCACGGGCTTCCCGATCGCCAAGGTGGCGGCGCGCCTCGCCGTGGGCCTCACGCTCGACGAGGTCACCAACGACATCACGCAGGCCACGCCGGCGTGCTTCGAGCCCTCCATCGACTACTGCGTGGTCAAGGTGCCGCGCTTTGCCTTCGAGAAGTTCAAGGGCACCGACGAGACCCTCTCCACGCGCATGAAGGCCGTGGGCGAGGTCATGGCCATCGGCCGCACGTTCGAGGAGAGCTTCAACAAGGCCATGCGCTCTCTCGAGGTTGGCGAGAACATGCTCGGCGCGGACGACCCTGCGCTCTATGACGTGCCCGACTTCCGCCAGCGGGTCTCCGTGCCCACCGCCCAGCGCATCTACTACGTCATCGAGGCGCTGCGCCGCGGCTGGTCCATCGAGGACATCCACGAGCTCACGGGCATCGACCCGTGGTACCTCAGCCACCTCAAGAACCTCACGGACACCGAGGGCTGGCTCGCCGAGCGCCGCCTCACCGACATCTCCGAGCGAGACATGCGCTCCGTGAAGCAGATGGGCTTCTCGGACGAGCAGATCGCCCACTTCACCGGCTCCACCGAGCTCGAGGTCCGCGCCTGGCGCAAGGCCAAGGGCGTGACGCCGGCCATCAAGACGGTCGACACCTGCGGCGGCGAGTTCCCGGCGCGTACGAGCTACCACTACAAGACCTACGAGTGGGGCCCCAGCGAGCGCCGCGACACGGACAAGCCCCGCGCCATGATCCTCTCGGCCGGCCCCAACCGCATCGGCCAGGGCATCGAGTTCGACTACTGCTGCTGCCATGCTGCCTACGCCCTGCACGACAAGGGCTACGAGACGGTCATGGTCAACTGCAACCCCGAGACGGTCTCCACGGACTACGACACCTCGGACCGCCTCTACTTCGAGCCGCTCACGTTCGAGGACGTCATGGACATCGTGGACGTGGAGCAGCCCGAGGGCGTCATCTGCACGCTCGGCGGCCAGACGCCCATCAACCTGGCTCCTGTGGCTCACGAGGGCCTCGATGTCATCGAGCACCTCGGGCCACACGCGCTCGACGAACTCGTCGATCTCTGCCTTGAGCCGGGCGTTGTTCTCGGTCATGGTCGCTCCCATCAAAGCGCTTCGCTCTTTTTCCGTGCCCCATGATACGACCGATTGCCCCGGCGCCCAAACTTGGGTATGAGAGGTGACAGGTGGGGACGGGGTCGGTCCGTCACCATGGCCGGGCCGGCCGTTGCCGCGCGACGGGCGAGGCAGAGGGGAAACATACATGGCAGAACAGCTCACGATACTGGCCGCGATGCTCGCCGTGGTGGTGTGCTCGTCGTTTGCGGCGAGCCTCATCCCGGGCAGGCCCATACCGGAGGTCGTGTTCTTCGTCGTGGCGGGAGCCGTCATGGGACCGCACTGCCTGGGCGTCATCCATGAGACGGCAGGGCTTGCGCTGCTCGGCCGGCTGGGCATGGGCATCCTGTTCCTCATCGCCGGCTACGAGCTCGACCTGCGCGAGCTCACGGGGCGCGCGGGGCGCCACGGGGCCGTCTGCTGGGCCGTCTGCATGGCGCTTGCCTGCGCCGCCACCCTCGCGCTTGGCCTCGGGCTCTCCACCGCCGGCACGGCGGCGTTCGCCATCGCCCTCACGACGACGGCCTACGGCACCCTCGTCCCCATCGTGCGAGACCGCCAGCTCGCGGGCACGGCGGTGGGGGCGGTCATCGAGTCCTATGGCGCCATGGGCGAGCTACTGCCCGTGGTGGCCATGTCCGTCATGCTCTCGCCCCAGCGCTCCATGGGCGCAAACATAGCGGTCCTGCTGGGATTTCTCGCCCTGTGCGTCATCGTGGCCATCCAGGGCCAGCGCGTGAGGGACTGGGGTGGGCGGCTCGTGCGCTGGATTTCTGACAACGCAGAGACAAGCTCGCAGGCAACGATCAGGACCACCCTGCTGCTGCTCGTGGGGCTCCTCGCGCTGGCGGCGATGCTGGACCTCGACGCCGTACTCGCGGCATTTGCCGCCGGCTTCATCCTGCGCCATGTGCTGCCCGACGAGAGTGGGCAGCGCCTCATCGGCAAGATCGAGGTCATGGGCAACGGCCTGTTTATCCCCGTTTTCTTCGTGTACTCGGCCATGGGAATCGACTTTGCGTCCGTGGGCGCCAACCCGGCGCTGCTCGCCACGTTCGTGGGCCTGCTGCTGCTCGTGCGCGCACTGCCCGTGGGCATGTGCCTGCAGGCGTTTCCCGAGACGAGGCCCATGCCCGTGGGCGAGAAGGTCGCCGCGAGCCTGTACTGCACCATGGCGCTGCCCCTCATCGTGGCGCTCACCGAGGCCGCAACGGGCGCCGGGGCCATGAGCGACGCCATGGCGAGCGTGCTCGTGACGGCAGGGGCGCTCACGGTGCTCGTGATCCCCGTGATCACGAACGTCTCCCGTGTGGCGATCGCGGCGCATCCCGTCGAGGCTGCCCGCGAGATAGCCGAGCGGCCCGAGACGGCCCGCGACGTCATCCGCGAGCACCACGAGCTCCTGCGCGAGGCCGGCCAGCTGTTCCATGACGAGCGTGCCCAGCTGCGCGAGCAGGGCGTGCGGCTCTCC
>DBFAZJ010000083.1:0-35819 GCA_048244295.1 Collinsella sp. | reverse complement strand
GTACGCGCGGCGGTTCAATAAACGCACGGGGCGCACAGGGCATCTGTTCCAGAACCGTTTTGACCGGCGCTCGCTCGATACCGACTGGCAGGTGATGGAGGCTATTCGCTCCGTTCACGCCGATCCGCAGGAGGCGGGCATCAGTCTCATTGAGCGTTATCCCTGGAGCAGCTTTCCGGAGCATTTGTGCGCTTACGACGGTGACGCGGCCGATGTCGCGAGGGGATTTTCTGATCCTTCTTGCGTGCTTGAGCTTTTTGGTTCTGCCGAGGGCTTTATTGCCTATTCGCTTTCGACGCCCGACGGCGGCGAACCGGCGCTGCGCGATATGAAAGAGACAGAGTGGGAACGCCACGCCTTTGCCGACAAGTTGGCGAAAAGCCTCGGGGCTCCGCTCCATGGGGTTAAAGACGCACCGCCTGCGCAGCGCGATACCGTTATTTTTGGATTGCACGATGCCGGTTTTACGGTGCGCCAGATTGAGCGGTATACCGGGATTGGCAAAAGTACCGTCTCTCGTATCGTGCGCGCTTATGCGCGGGTGAAGGCACAGACTGAGCTCTCGGAATAGAAAATGGCCGAACCACTCTTGTCAAGCGATTCGGCCAACAAAAATCTTAAGATTTGGGACAAGTACTACTGATTATTTCGCCCCTCGAGCATGCCGTCGAGGGTGCGCCAGGCGAGCTCGGCGCATTTGACGCGGGCGGGCATGTGCGAGATGTCCTGGAGCTGGGCGGCTTCATCCAGGTCTTCCAGGTCCTCCTCGGAGAGCTTTTCGCCGCGGATCATGGCGAGGAAGAGCTCTGCCAAGCGGTGAGCTTCCTCGACAGTCTCGCCGGTGATGAGGTCGGCCATGATGTCGGCGCTGGCCTGGCTGATGGCGCAGCCGTGGCCGGTAAAGGAGGCCTCCTCGATCACACCGTTCTCGACGCGCAGCTGCAAGGTGAGCTCGTCGCCGCAGCTGGGGTTGATGCCGTCGTGCTCGTGCGTGGGGGCATCCATCTCGTACTTGTAGTCGGGGTGCGAGTTGTGCTCCATAAACGTGGTGGAGGTGTACAGATTACCCATTGAACGTGCTCCAAACGTGATGCAGGCCGGCGATGAACTTATCGATGTCGGCCTTGTCGTTGTAGAAGGCCACGCTGGCGCGGCAGCAGGCGAGGTTCTCGACGCCCAGCCAGGTAAGCAGCGGCTGCGCGCAGTGGTGACCGGCGCGGATGCACACGCCGTCCATGTCCATAATGCTCGCGACGTCGTGCGGATGGATACCCTTGACGTTAAAGCTGACGACGCCGTGATGGTTGTCCCAGTAGATGGAGCCGATGATCTGGACAAAGTCGAGCTGCATGAGCTCGCCCATCAGGTAGTGGACGAGTGCCTGCTCGCGTGCCTGGATGTTTTCGTAGCCAACCGTGTTGACGAGGTAGTCGAGTGCCGCACCCGTGGCGAAGATGCCGGCGGCGTCCTGCGTGCCTGCCTCGAACTTCTCGGGGACGGGCGCCCAGACGGCGTCCTGCTCGGTGACCGAGTCGATCATCTCGCCGCCGGTAAGCATGGGCGGCATGGCGTTGAGCAGGTCCATCTTGCCCCACAGGACGCCGATGCCCATGGGGCCCATGGCCTTGTGCGCGCTAAAGGCAAAGAAATCGGCGCCCAGATCGGCCACATCGACCGGCATGTGCGGCAGCGACTGCGCGCCGTCGACGACCAGATAGCCGCCGTACTTGTGCACGAGCTTGCCGAGATTCTTGACCGGGTTCTCGACGCCCAGCACGTTAGACACCTGACCCACGGCCAGAATCTTGGTCTTGGGACCAACCTTGGCAAGAACCTCCTCGGTGGTGAGCTGACCGGTCTTGGTGGGGTAGAGGTAGACGAGCTTGGCGCCGGTCTCGCGGCAGACCTGCTGCCACGGAATCAGGTTGGAGTGGTGCTCCATGATGGTGATGACGACCTCGTCGCCCGGCTCGAGGACTGTGGGTGCAAAGCTCTTGGCGACCAGGTTGAGCGACTCGCTCGTGTTGCGGGTGAAGACGACCTCGTTGGCCTGGGCAGCGCCGATGAGGTCGGCGATCTGCTGGCGCACCTTCGCGATAGCCTCAGTGGCCTCGACGGACAGCGAGTACAGGCCGCGCAGAGGGTTGGCGTTCATGCGCTGGTAGAAGTCGCGCTCGGCGTCGAGCACACAGGCAGGACGCTGCGCGGTGGCGGCACTATCGAGGAAGGCGATCTCGGGGTGCTGCTGGAACAGCGGGAACTGCGCCTTGTAGGGATTAGTCTCGATGTCGACGGTAGGCCAGCCGCGCGAGGCCTCGTCGCTGGCGTCGAGCTCCATAGGCTCCGGTGCGGTACAGGTGTCGCATTTAACGTGCTCGGTGTCGATCATGCGAGCTCCTCTTCAAAGTTGTCGATCAGGTTGTTGCCCAGGCGGACGACGGCGGCGCGGGTGCGCTCGTCGGTGGCGGAAAGTGCGGCGTCCTCCAGCTTGGCGCGGACGAACAGGTCCTCGGCGGCGTTTTGGTCAAGGCCGCGGCAGGCGAGGTAGAACAGTTGCTCGTCGCGGACGTGGCCGATGGTGGCTCCGTGGTTGCCGGCGACGTCGTCCTCGTCGCAGAGAATGACGGGAACGGTCTTGTTGTCGACGCCCTTGTTGGCCAAAAGCACCGTCTCGCGCTCGGTGCCGGTTGCACCCTTGCAACCGTGCACGAGGTCGATGGTGCCGCGGTAGACCTTCTTGGACGTGCCGGTCAGCACGCCGTTGGCGTCGATCTCGCACTCGGTCTTGCGACCGCGGTGGCGCAGCTCGTAGTTAAAGTCGCGCACCTGCTCTCGGGCGCCCAGGTAGTCAGTATCGATGGTGACCTTGGCGGTATCGCCCAGCAGGTCGCCGGCAAGGCCGGTGGCGCTGGCGCCGGCACCCAGGACGGTGTGCTGCACGTTGACGCGCGCGCCCTCGTCCAGGAACAGGCCGGTGTCGTCGAGCGCGATCCAGCTATCGTCGAGCGTCTGCGTGCAGGTCACGTTGACGGTGGCGTACTCGTGGGCGCACACGCGTAGCACGGATCCCACGACGCCTTGGCCGGCAACGGGAGAGTCCAGGGCAATAAGCAGATCGAGCGTCGACTGGGGACGGGCGACGACGTCGATGGCGGCGATGGCCGCGGCTGCATCGACACCGCTCACGCGCACGGTAACCGTGGCGTGCTGGTATGCGGGCACATCGATGACGACGCGCTTGGTGGCGTGCTCGGCCAAGTAGGCGTAGGCAGCCTCGCCCATGCCGGTCTCGAAGGCTTCAGCAGGGGAGAGCTCCTCCTCGAGCTTGATAGCACCGGCCTGGTAGACAGAGGTGGCGGGCACGTCGAGCTCGGTCTCGGGCGTGATGCGGGCGCGGTCGGCAGCATCGCCGGGGGCGGAGGCGCGGCGCTCGGGGAAGCGCTCGGCCATGGCGTCCATGGCGGCGTTAAATGCGTCGGCAGCGCCGCGGAACTGCTCGTCCAAGCCCTCGACCTTAACAGCCTCGGTGGGAGCGGCGGCAAGCTCGTCAGAGAGCTCGAGCTTGGTCTGGTTCATCTTCAGCCAACCCCAAGTGGCAGCTGGCATCGCATTGACCTGCTCAAGGGTGGTAGCAGCGGTGTTCGTGGTCTGGTTCATTATCCGATCGCTCCTTCCATCTCGAGCTTGATCAGGTTGTTCATCTCGACGGCGTACTCCAGCGGTAGCTCCTTGGAGACCGGGTTGGCAAAGCCGTTGACGATCATGGTACGGGCCTCTTCCTCCGAGATACCGCGGCTCATCAGGTAGAACACCTTGTCGTCGCCGATACGTCCGATGGTGGCCTCGTGGCCGATGTCGACGTTCTTGGCGCGGATGTCCATGGCTGGAATAGTGTCGGAGCGGCTTTGGTCGTCGAGCATCAGCGACTGGCAGCTCACGGTTGCCTTGGAGCCCTCGGCCTTAGGCGTGGCCACGATGGAGCTGCGGAAGGTCTGGATACCGCCGCTCTTAGAGATGCCCTTGGTCTCGACGGTTGCCGAGGTATCGGGTGCGTTGAGCACGACCTTGCAGCCGGTGTCGAGGTTTTGACCGGCGCCGGCAAAGGTGATGCCGGTAAAGCTCGAGCGGGCGCGGCGGCCGTTGAGCACGCTCATGGGGTAGAGGTAGCCCACGTGGCTGCCGAAGGAGCCACTGATCCACTCGATGTCGCCGTCCTCGTCCACGCGCGCACGCTTGGTGTTGAGGTTGTACATGTTCTTGGACCAGTTCTCGATGGTCGAGTAGCGCAGGTGCGCACGCTTGCCCACAAAGAGCTCCACAGCGCCGGCGTGGAGGTTGGCCACGTTGTACTTGGGCGCGGAGCAACCCTCGATAAAGTGCAGGTCGGCATCGTCCTCGACGATGATGAGCGTGTGCTCAAACTGGCCGGCGCCCTTGGCGTTAAGGCGGAAGTAGCTCTGCAGCGGGAAGTCCAACTTGGTGCCCTTGGGAACGTAGACAAACGAGCCGCCCGACCACACGGCGCCGTGCAGGGCCGCAAACTTGTGGTCGGTGGGCGGGATGAGCGTCATGAATTTCTCGTGGATGAGCGGCTCCCACTGCGGATCGTGCAGGGCTTCCTCAATACCGGAGTAGACGATGCCCATCTTGGACGCCGTGTCCTGCATGTTGTGGTAGACCAGCTCGGAGTCGTACTGCGCGCCGACGCCCGCCAGGTAGCTGCGCTCGGCCTCGGGGATGCCCAAGCGCTCAAAGGTGTTCTTGATGTCGTCGGGCACCGACTCCCAGTCGTGCTTTTGGTCGGTGTTGGGCTTGACGTAGGTGACGATGTTGTCCATGTCCAGGCCCTCGATGGAGGGGCCCCACGTCGGGTCGGGAAAACGATTGAAGATCTCGAGGGACTTGAGGCGCAGGTCGAGCATCCACTGCGGCTCGTCCTTTTTGGCGCTGATCTCGCGCACGATGTCGGGCGTGATGCCGGCGTCGAGGCGCTCGAATCCCTCCTCGCCATAGGTGAAGTCGTAGAGGCTGCGGTCGATGTCCGCGACCTCGGTGCGGTTCTTGGTCATTGCGTCGCCCCTTTACGCCTGCTGCTCGGCAGCGGCGGCCTCGGCCTGGGTGCGCTGCTCGGCGGCCTCGCGCTCGAAGGTCTCAAAGCCGTTCTTGTCGATCCAGGGGATCAGCGAGGCGTCGTCCTCGCGCACGATGTGGCCCTTGACCATAACGTGGACGCGGTCGACATTCAGGTGCTCCAAGATGCGCGTGTTGTGCGTGATGATGAGCATGGAACCGTCGCAGCTCCTGCGGTAGGCGTCCATGCCGTGGCTGACGGTGGAAAGGGCGTCGACGTCCAGGCCGGAGTCGGTCTCGTCCAGGATAGCGAGCTTGGGCTGCAGCAGCAGAAGTTGGAGCATTTCGACCTTCTTCTTCTCGCCGCCCGAGAAGCCCACGCCCAGCTCGCGGTTGAGGTAGGCGGTATCCATGTTGAGCTCGGCCGCGAGCTCCTTGACGCGGCGGCGGAACTCCTTACCCTTCATCTCCGGGCCGGGGCGGCCGGCGATGCTGGCGCGCAAAAAGCTCGACAGCGGCACGCCGGGGATCTCGACCGGTGCCTGGAAGCTCAGGAACAGGCCGGCGCGCGAGCGCTTGTCGGTGGTGAGCTTGGTGATGTCCTGGCCGTCAAAGACGATACGGCCGTCGTTGACCGTGTAGACGGGGTCGCCCATGACCAGGTGGCCGAGGGTGGACTTGCCGGCGCCGTTGGGTCCCATCAGCACGTGGGTCTCGCCGGCGGCGACGTTGAGGTTGACGTTGTGGAGGATGGTCTTTTCGTCCACGGAGGCGGTCAGACCTTCGATGGAAAGCAGCGGATTTGCGCTCATGCTGTCCCTCTCTGTATATGGTGTACTCATAGGTGTACTAAACCCTAGGAATCTTCTCGGAATAAAGTTACTATGGGTTCGGCGTTAGTCAAGGGAAAACCCGACTAATCCACTCGACTTTTCAAATTCTGGGACAAAATAACCTGTTGTGTTTGTCCCATTTACTTAAGATTTGGGACAAACAAACCTGGTTATGTTGTCCCAGATGCGATGGGAGGGTAGGTATGCTCATTTCTTCCAAGGGCCGCTATGCCCTCCGGCTGATGATCTATATCGCGGCGCTGGGCGACGCCGAGGGCAAGATTGCCCTGCGCGAGGTTGCCGACCGCGAGCATATCTCACAAAAGTATCTGGAGCAGCTGGTTCGTCCGCTTATGAAGGCGGGCCTGCTTAAGAGCGTGCGCGGCAAGGGCGGCGGCTACATGATGGCCAAGGACCCGGCCGAGGTGCGTGCCGGCGACATCCTGCGCGCCGTCGAGGGCAGCACGGCTCCAGTGGCGTGCGATGGCATCGACAACAGCTGCACTCGCAGCGATCTTTGCTCGACCGTCAAGTTCTGGCGCGGCCTGGACGACGTGATCGAAAAGTACGTCGACGGCGTGACGTTGGCCGACCTGGCCGCCGTCCCCGAAATCAACTTTGACATTAAGCTGTAGGGCTGCAAATGGCATCTCTCGACAAGGTGTATAAGCAAATTGAAGTTTTTGCTCGGGAGTGTGACGTCGAGAAGGTTGTGCTGTTTGGCTCCCGCGCTCGAGGTGACAACTTGCCTAAGAGCGATATTGACATCGCAGTAGCAGGTTGCCGGGATTTCGGCCGGTTGTCATATTTGATCGAGGAGCGTCTTGATACTCTTTTAGATGTAGATGTCGTCAATCTCGATGAGCCCTTATCGCAGCAATTGCTCGATGAAATTGCCAGGGATGGTGTGATTCTGTATGAAAAAATATGAGAACTTTACCAGCGCCTTGGCGAATCTTGAGGATGCGCCCAATCAGGATCTCAACAATGATTTTGTTCAGAGTGGATTGATTAATAAGTTCAATCTTCAATTTGAACTGAGCTGGAAGCTCCTTAAGCGTCTGCTCGAGTATGAAGGCGCCACGCTTGCCGCGTCGGGGTCTCCTCGTGCCATCTTGAAGGAGTCGTACCGATTCTACGACTTTATTGATGAGGCGGCCTGGCTAGATATGCTCAGAGACCGCAATACGAACGTCCATATCTACGACAACAAGCTCGCTCAAGACTTGATTCAGCGCATCTTGAACGTCTATATCCCCGCTTTCTGTCAGTTGAGGGACGGGCTGATGGAGCGATACGGCGAGCTTCTGATGGCGCCCGACGACCAGTTTGTTTAATTCCTTAAGATTTCGCGGAGGGTTGTTGCCGTTTACCGAGGGGTTGTTGTGCAACAACGGGCGAGCTGCAATACTTATTTCTATCTTTGCAAACTGCACTTTAACTATACCAATGCAGGGAGGATCTTATGCAGCCCAAGCATTCCGCGATTGTCGCGGGCCTGACGCTGGCGCTTTCGTTTGGCGCCATTTCCGCGCCGGCACCCGCTGCTGCCGAGGAGCCCACGCCGGGCGTTGCCTCGGATGCCACCGATATCGATAAGGGTCTCTACACCCAGCAGTCCTTCTCGGGCGTACTGAGGTCGGTCCAGGGCGTTTCGTTTGTCAACGTGACTCCCGAGATGAAGTACTTTACCAAGTACGAGAGCCATGGCAACTACAACCAGGGCTTTTCGTACGGTGACGGCTATAACGCGCTGGGTTATTACCAGTTCGACCGTCGTTGGTCGCTCATTCCGTTTATGAAGCAGGCCTACAACTACAACCCCGAAAAATACAGCATGCTCAAGGATGCGATTGATCGCGGCGGCGAAATTTCCAGCGCGAGCAATGCCATGTACGAGAACGGCCAGCTCACCGAGTTGGGCCGTATTGCGCAGGAGGCCTTCCAGGGCGCTTATAACACCGACCCTGCTGAGTTTTCGGCTCTGCAGGATGCCTATGCGTACAACTCGTACTATGCGGTGACCGAGGCGTGGCTCAAGAGCGGCCTGGGTATTGATATTTCGGGTCGCGCCGATTGCGTCAAGGGCATGGTGTGGAGCATTACCAACATGTGCGGCACTGGCGGCTGCAGGGACTTTTTCCGCTGGGCGAATCTTTCCAACGATATGTCCGACCGCGAGTTTGTGACGGCGCTCTCCAATAGCGTGGTCAACAATGTCGCCACTAAGTTTTCGAGTCAGCCCCAGTATCATGAGGGCTGGAAGAACCGCTACCGCAACGAGCTAAAGGACTGCTTGGTTTATATCGCTGAGGACGAGGCTGCCGTTGCGACGCCCGTGCAGCCCGAGCCCACGCCGGCGCCCTCGCCGACGCCTGATTCGAATGACGGCTCGAGTGACGATGCCAACGATGACAGGATGGATGCGTCCTCGACCGATGCTGACGGTAATGGCTCTGCTGGTGGCACTATCAACGACGGCTCTACCTCGAACGGCTCCGATTCGAACGGCTCTGCTGCGGGCGGTTCGTCTTCAAGCTCTGCCGGCAATACGGACAGCGCCGCTTCTGGTTCGACCGACGCTGACGCCTCTAACTCATCTACCGGCTCGAGTGATTCGTCTATTGGCACCGGCTCTAACAACGGCTCCGGCTCTGACGCAACCCCTGATTCCGATGCTTCCAAGGACGACTCGAATAAAGCGCCGGACGCTCCCGTTGCTTCTCCGGACAAGAAGCCTTCTTTCTCCGAGCAGCTTGGTTCTACGCTGGGTTCTTCGCTGATGGCTGGCGTCAATAACGGCTCGGCCCAGAACAAGGGCAACTCTGATCAGGTTTTCACGGAAAAGACCGAGGCCGCAAAGGGCGACTCCAAGGACAAGGCTTCCGAGAAGACCGAATCCGATAAGGGTTCTAGCTCCGGGGAGAAGGACGACAAGTCCGCTCAGAAGAAGGACGAGGGTAAGAAGTCTGAATCTGAGGATAAGGACGAGAACAAGGGCAAGACCGAGGACGGAAAGCAGCAGGGCGAGGACGGCGGCAAGGGCAACACCGACAACCAGAACCAAGAGCAAAATGACTCCAAGACGGTGACCACTACAACCACGACGACTACAACGACCAAGTCATCTGGCGGTAACATGCCCAAGACGGGCGACCTTATCGTTATGGCGAGCCTTGCCAGCGCGAGCTTGGCCACGCTGGGCGCTACGTCCATCGTGAGCGGTAAGCATAAGCTCGATCAGCAGAAGAAAGCTTCTGGGGAGGACGGCTCGGAGGAGTAGCCTCTTGGTTGCTAGATAACTAAAGAGTCGGAACGGGGTCCGGTGCGAATGCATCGGGCCCCGTTTTGTTGTGCAACGATTAGTTATGCCCCCTCACACCTCTTGTTGCTACCGTTGCCCGATATGTTCGTGCGGCGTCGTCGGTACGCGCGAGGCGGTCATTACAATTGGCATCGTGTTGCGATTTAGGGGGAACGTTTTGGTGCCTGAACAGGCGAATAATGGTTGTGATGCCGGCTTTGGCGTGCGCTTGATCGGCTGTACCGACGATGCGGTTTTGCCCATTGGCATGCACGACTATGCGGAGTCTCTGGGTTGCTGCACGCTGGTCGACAAGACCATGTTTATTGCCGATGTGTTGGACTGCGACGCGTCCGTTGTGGTGTGCTGTCGACCCGAGGGTTTTGGCAAGAGCATGAACTTGTCGATGCTCAGGGCTTTTCTGGAGCGTCCAGTGGTCGGTCGCGCCGGTCGGATCTCGTTTGCCGATGCTCAGATTTGGGATGCGGACAGCGGGCGTTATCGGGATGAGTACGCTTGCTATCCGGTGATATCGCTGGACTTTTCTGGCGCTGCGAGGCGTGGCGCCGCTATTGCCGACGTCGTGCGCGATGCTCTTTCGGGCGAGTGCGCCCGCCTGCTGGCGCTTTTGGAGGCTCCGGATTTAGCTCGAGACAAGGTGCGTCACATCGAACGTGTTGCGCGTGGCGTGGCGAGCGCGGACGAGGTTGACTCGGTGCTCGGTGTGCTCATAGAGCTGCTGGAGATTGCCTGCGATGAACAGGTTGTATTGCTCGTTGATGGGTACGATGCGGCGTGGTCTCGCCGTGCGAGCGCGAGGGACGCTTCCGACGCCGATCCGGCAGAACTGCTTGACCGTGTGCTGTTTGACACCATTGCCACCGCGCGCGATTCGTTGCGGCTGACGTGTCTGATGGGGGAGTGTCCCGGTACTGCCGAAGCGGCGCTTTCTTCGCGCGGCTGCTCGTATTGTCTGACGATGCCGCTTTCGGCGTGGTGTGACCGATGGTTCGGTTTTTCGGATGCCGAGGTCGAGGCTCTGTTGAATCATGCTGGGCGCGAGAAATATCTGGATGATGCGCGTGAATGGCTCGAGGGGTATCGGTTTGGCAGGGCCTATTGCTCGAGTCCGGCGCGCGTGATCGGTTTTCTGGACCGAGGCTGCACGGCGCCCGTGCGTGCCGATCTGTATGGATATGCCGATTGCCTGAGTAGGGTAGTTGCCGGGTGGAATCTCGAGCGTCTTTCGGTCTTGTTCGATTTGCTCGAGGCCTATGGGTGCGCTGAGGTCCCGCTTTGTTTGGGCACTGCAGAGCCAGATGTCTCGCCTGACGATGGCATGTGGACAGCGCTATATCTGTCCGGTTTTCTCACGACGGATATGACTGAGGAGCCAGAGCATGGCGATCGCCTCCGTGCTTTGCGATTGCCCAATAAAGAGCTTCGCCAGGCCTTGCGTCTAGTGATTGTTGAGTGGTTTGAGTGCGCTGCCGAAGACATTCGAGACGTCGATGCGTTTCGCGACGGGCTGTGCCGTGGGAACGAGGATACCGTGAGGCGGGCGCTAAGCCGCATCCTGGGGGATGCGGGAATCGGTGAGACCGACCCAGATAAGCCGCTGCCATATCATCTGCTCTTGCAGGGGCTCTGCTTTGGCTTGCCGGGCTATGCCAATCCTGCTTCGAGGCGAAAGTGTGGCGCGGGTCGCTGGGACATCCAGGTTTTTCCTACGGGCGCTGTGTTCGACGTAGCTGACACGATCGGCATGCTGGACGAGCGCCCGCTTATAACGATCAATATGATGTATGACCCCGGTGTAGATGCGCTGGGCCTGGAATTGCTGGCCGTGCAGGCGCTGCTCGACATAGAGCGCGACGGCTTCGACGAAATCCGTGTGCCGCGACCGGGCGTTGGCCGCATGCGCTGGGGGTTTGGTTTTGATGGGCAGCATGTGACTACGGTGTGCCAGCGGCTTTAAGCACTGAGGTGTTTCCGGCTTCCGTTACTTGGTGGCCTTCATGGGCGGCATGGGCTTCCAGTTGGGGTCCTTGATGATCTTGCGGGCGTCCTTCATGCCGCGGCGTAGCGCCGGAATTCCGGTCTTAAAGCACTTGTCAACGGCGGCCAGGCGAATGAACTCCTTGCAGAAGGTCGCGGCATTGCCCAGGCGGAACAGCATGGGGTGGTAGTCACCGTAGATCTGCATGTAGCGGGCCAGATAACCGCGGTTGCGCATGATGTAGTAGCGGTTGGTGTCGCTCGTGGAGTTGAGCTGGCGCTTGCCGGCGATATCCCAGTTAGAGACGGCGCGGGCGCGCTTGAGAACCACGTCGGCAACAACGGCGGCGGAGAAGTGCTGGCTGGCCACGTAGCCATAGCAGGCATCGTCGCCGTAGATGAAGAATCGCGCATCGGGCAGGCCGATCTTGTCGACCACGCGGCGCGAGAACATGCCGCCCTCAAAGCACAGCTGGTTCATGGTACGGTAGCCCTCGGGGCCCAAGTCCCACTTGGCGATGGGGTTGGGGATACCAAGCGAAAGGATGAGCTGGTACTGCCAAAAGAACGCGCCGCCGTCAAAGTCCAGGCGCGATCCCTGGATAACGTCGTAGCGGTCGGTCCATTTGGCCAAGCGCTCGATGCCTTCGGGGATGACGAGCACGTCGTCGTCCATCACCCAGAACCACTGAGCGCCCAGGTCGTAGGCGCATTTAGTGCCGGCGGAAAAGCCGCCCGCACCGCCGCCGTTTTCGAGCTGCGGAGCGTAGATGACACGGTCGGTGCCGCCCTGCGCGTCAGGTTGGTCGGTGTCGATGCCCCACAGGTTGGCCAGGCGCTCGTTGAATGCGGTGCACATGGCCTCGGTCTCGCGCGAATTCTCGTTATCGACAATCACGATGCGCCAGGGCGCGGCCGTGAGCTCGGTCATGGAGTCGAATAGGTTGGCCAGGAGTTCCTGGCGCTTGTACGTAACGACAACGATGGCGAGCTTATCGATGGGGGCGGGAAGGGTTGAAGGCATGGGGCAATATATCCTTTCACGCGCGGCGCGCATGCGCTGCACGGAAGCTATCGAATACGTCCTTGGGACTGTCCTATTGTAAAGGCTCGGCGCACCTTGACGGCAAGCTTTGAATAAAACGCAGGAACCTGCCACGGCTGTAGCGGCTTTAGCGTCTTACGGCAGCGTATCTATTGCCGCTTGAGCTTGCGAGCGATAAGGCTTCTAGCTGCGTCGATGGTGAGAAGTGTCAGGGCAAAGACGATGCTAATGACGGTACCCGTGACGATACATATAACTGCCGGGCTGTTTTGGCTGACCAGTATGTTTGCGAGCAACGTATTGAAGACGGGACGCCACAGGCTACTGGTGAGCGACTGCATCACATAGAAACCGAGCGTGGCGGTCGATAAGGTGACGATGGCACCTGCAGTCCGCGAATTGCCTGAGGCACTGCGTCGGGTAGCCGCAAAGAGCAGGGAGGCGGCAGCGAGGGCAAACGAGATCAGCGAGGTCGATTTGTAGGAGAGGATTGTCATCGCCGTGAGGTTGTCGGTGAAGGAGAGTGCTCCTTCCAGGATGATGGTGAGCACCAAAACCGTTACGAGCGAGCGCATGCCCAAGGCGCCCACCCTGTCCGAATCCATGACATCGGTAACGTCGCGGAGCAGTCCGCCGATCAAAAACGCGACTACGTACGTGGTAGCGCTCATGAGCTTTTGGAGCCAAGAAAACTCGCCGGCGCTTGTCGCACTCATGGCGGCCAAATACCCGTTAGCAACGAATGCGAGGATGCTAACGGCGATGACCGTCGTCGTGTAGCTCTTCTGGGAGAGTCGACTCTTGGCCAGTCCAAACCATGGCGCCATGAAGACCGTGGCCGCATAGACCCAGATAAACTCAAGGCCTAGCGTGTACCAGTAGTGCGTATTGAGGGTAACATCGGGAATGGGTGAGACGACCGTGGACCACGCGAGCGCCACGAGGCAATAAAACGCAGTGGGCATAATGACCTTGCCAAGGCGCTGCGCCGTCCGTTGCATTTGCGACTTCCACGTTGCTCCACCGTCCCAAGCACGCGCGGCCGAAGCGATGAGAAAATAGCCCGAGATCATAAAGAAGACCTCGTTGGCCCAGTAGCCAAGCAAGTTAATAAAACCGAGCGCGCCGGAATAGGGGAATATCGCAAGTGGGGCATATTCCACGGCGCCGACGCAGACGGCTTGGAAGGTCCACTGAAAGGTGTGGAACACCGCGATGCCGGCGACCGCGACCAAACGCAGCGCTTCGATGGGTATGTTGCGTGCGGCTTTGGGCTGCATGACGTCCTTTCTTATCGGTTTGCCTCTGCGAGCTCCATAGATTATATAAACGCCCGCTGGCGCGCTGACCCTTTGATACCATGAAACGACAGGTATTTCCTAAGGAGCACATTTGTCTACTAACGCCTCTGGCAGCCCTGTTCTGTCGCTGCTTATTCCCATTTACAATGTTCAGCGCTACCTGCGCGAGTGCCTCGATTCCGCCCTGGTGCAGACGCTCAAGGATATTGAGATCATCTGCATTAACGACGGGTCGACCGACAACTCGCCGGCGATTATCCGCGAGTATATGGAGCGCGATGGGCGCGTCAAGATGATCGACAAGGCCAACAGCGGCTACGGCGACTCGATGAACCACGGCCTGGAGATGGCGCGTGGCAAGTACGTTGGCATCTTGGAGTCCGATGACTTTATGGCGCCCGACGCACTCGAAAAGCTTGTCTCGGCCGCCGATAGCAATAATGCCGACTTTGCGAAGGCGAACTTTGATTTTTACTGGTCTAAGCCCGAGGAGCGCCGCTCGCTGCACGAGATGTTTAGACCTCAGGATTGCGGCAAGCCAGTGCACCCGAGCGATACGACGCAGTTCTTTAAGCAAAAGCCGTCGATTTGGTCGGCCGTGTACCGTCGCGATTTCCTTGAGCGCAACGGCATTACGTTCCTGCCGACTCCGGGGGCATCCTTTCAGGACACGTCATTCGCCTTTAAGGTGATCGCGTGCGCCGAAAAGGCTGTTTACCTGCATGATGTCGTGTTGTCGTATCGCCAGGACAACGAGAATTCCTCGGTCAATTCTTCGGCTAAGGTCTTTTGCGTCAATACCGAGTATGCCGAGATTGAGCGTTGGATTCGAGAGGATTATGCCCGCGACCACGCAAGCGTCGATGTCGCGCGCATGCTCAAGTTCAATCAGCTCATTAAGTACGATTCGTACATGTGGAACTACGTGCGCCTGGCGCCTAAGTTCTATAAGGAGTTCCTGGTGCAGATGGCCAAGGAATTTCAGGCGGCCTTGGACGCCGGGGACTTTTCGCTTGACGACCTCAAGCCGTGGAAGCGCGCAAATCTCGCTGCCATCCTCAAAGATCCTGAGGGCTGGGTTGACGAGCACCCGAGTTTTGCGACGGATGGTGCCTTGGGGCGTGCTAAGTATTACGCCTCGGTTGGAGGCCCAGGCGTGGTTGCTGCCTTCCTCATCGAATCGCTGAGGGGGTAGGTCGGCATGGGAGAGGCCTCGTGTCCTAAAGCTACCATTGTCGTCCCCGTTTACAACTCTGCGCGCTCCATTCAGCGATGCCTCGATTCGCTGTTGGCCCAGTCCGAGCGCTCGATTCAGGTTGTCTGCGTCAACGACGGTTCGACTGATGATTCGTTGAACGTGTTGCGCCAGATCGCGCAGGCCGACGATCGCGTACTGGTGATTGACCAGGAAAACGCGGGCGTCTCGTGTGCTCGAAATGCCGGTATCGATGTCGCCGAGGGCGAGACCGTCTTTTTTGTGGACGCCGACGATTACATCGATGCCCGGACGGTCGAGCACGTGCTGCATTCCATGGAGTCTGCAGATGCCGAGGCCGCCGTTTTTGGCGGCGTCTGTGAACCTGCCGATGCTGCCCCCAAGCGCGTCCAGCAACTCATGAGCCCCAAAGCTGGTACCTTCGGCGCCCGTGATCCCCAACTGCTGTTCCATTCGAATGCGCAGCCCTATGCCTGCCGTGCGGCTTTTTCGCGCGAGCTGCTCAATCGCGAAGGCATTCGCTTCGCCCCCGGTTTGGCTTTGGGCGAGGACGTCGTCTTCCAATTTGCGGCTTATGCGCTTGCCCGCAGGACCGTCGTCATGCCGGACAAGTTCTACCACTACGTGATGGAGAGTGAATCGGCGACGCACGAGTTCAACAGTGCCGAGGCTCGCGCCAAAAAGCTCGATGCCCATATGAGAATGCTCGAGGAGGTCTTGGAGGACTGGGCAGCCTACGGTCTTTTGGACCTGTGCCCCGGCGAGCTGATAACTTGGTTTTTGGACCTTATTGTGTTCGACCTGGCGCGCTTGGATGCCGATGGTTTCCATCGCGTGGCGGCTCGCGTCAATATGGATCTCACGACGTTTTTGGGAACGGCGTGGGCGGATATGCCTGCCAAGGGCGCCGTTTGCCGTGTTGCCCACAAGTTCGTTGCGACGACCTCGGGCGTTTCGATGGCAGACGCCACGCTGTTCTATCTTTCGACTCGCGGTCTCAAAGCCTGCCTGGAGGGCTTTATCTAATTCCAAGCGCTGCCGCCCGCCGCAACTCGGCTGCTAAAATAACCCTGTTACACGCTATTCAACAGGAGGTTCTCTTGCAGATCTCTGATACCCTTAAAGTTACGCTGCTTGTGCCCATTTGCAATGTCGAACGCTACCTGCGCGAGTGCCTCGATTCCGCCGTGGCGCAGACGCTTAAGGACATCGAGATCATCTGTATCAACGACGGCTCCACCGATAGCTCGCCAGATATCATCCACGAGTACATGGAGCGCGACTCTCGTGTAAAGATGATCGACAAGGCCAACAGCGGCTACGGCGACTCGATGAACCGCGGCCTGGAGATGGCGCGCGGCGAGTACGTGGGCATCCTTGAGTCCGACGACTTTATGTTTGAGGATTCGCTCCAAAAGCTGGTCGCCAAGGCCGATGCCGAGCATGCCGATGTGGTAAAGGGCGACTTTTACCTGTATTGGTCCACGCCCAGCGAGCGCCGTGAGCTGTTTGGGATCATCGACGAGCATATGACGGGCGCCGCGTATCGCCCCGTCGATCACCCGGGCATCTTCTACCGCAAACCTTCCATTTGGTCGGCTATCTATCGGCGCGCGTTCCTCAACGACAATCAGATTCGGTTCCTTCCCACGCCGGGTGCCTCGTATCAGGACGCAGGCTTTAACTTTAAGGTTTGGGCTTGCGCCGAGCGTGCCGCGTTTATTGCGGACCCCATTTTGTGCTATCGCCAGGATAACGAGAAGAGCTCCGTTAATTCGCCCAACAAGGTGTTTTGCGTGTGCGACGAGTATGTCGAGATGCAGCGCTTTTTGGACGAGCGTCCCGAGCTCAAGGCTCAGCTTCAGGGCATTTTAATGCGCATGAAGGTCGATACGTACCGTTGGAATGATGAGCGTCTGGTCGATGAGCTGCGTGAGCAGTTTTGGAAGAAAGCCTCGTCCGAGCTCAAGGCCGATTGGGATGCCGGTCGCTTTGACCTGTCGCTGTTTGATCCGCGTGGCGAGACCGACTTGCGCCTGATGGTCAAGTCGCCTCGCGCCTATATCGATTCGCGCTTTGACTTTAAGAAGCCAGGCAAGCTCAATACGTTTAAGCATTACTTTAAGATTGGCGGCCTGCCGCTGGTCTGGCGCGTGCTGACGTATCAGCGCACCTACGGCGACAACCCGCACCCTGATGACATTCCGGCCGCGCAGTAGGAGCGAGTGATTATGGCTACCCCCAAGATTTCCGTTGTCGTTCCCATCTATAAAGTGGAGGAGTGCCTGGCCTGGTGCCTGGACTCCCTGCTTGCGCAGGATATTCCCGATTGGGAGGGCGTGCTGGTCAACGATGGCTCGCCGGACGGTTCGCGCGATATTGCGGCCGCTTATTGCGAAAAGGATGCGCGCTTTACGCTGGTCGATAAGCCAAACGGGGGCCTGTCGAGTGCACGTAATGCAGGCATCGCCGCATCCACGTCGCCTATCGTCGCGTTTTTGGATTCCGACGACCGGTTTACGCCCGATGCATGCCGCGTGATCGTCGATGCCTTTGAGCGCGAGGACTGCGACGTTTTGACCTTTGGCGCGAACCCGTATCCGCTGGAGGCAGGGTATCCGTGGCTTAACTATGTGCTGAGCCCGCGCGATGTTTCGTTTGAAGGCTATAGCTCCGAGCTGCTGTTTAAGGAAGCGTCTCGTCCCTTTGCATGGCGCACCGCCTGCAAGCGCGAGTTTTTGCTGGGTTACGGGATCGTGTTCGACGAAACCGTTAAGTATGGCGAGGACCAGGTCTTCGATTTTGCCGTGTACGGTCGTTCGCACAAGACCGCGCTTATCTCGAACAAGCTGTATGATTACCGTGTGGCGCGCAAGGGTTCGCTCATGGACACCATGCGCTACGACGACGAGACACGTCTGCTGGAGCACGTGAAGATTTACTCCGCGGTGCTGGCTGACTGGCAGCGCGACGGTCTCGATGCTCAGCATGCCAATGACCTGGCGTACTTCCTCTGCGACCTGGTGCTGTACGATGCGCTCAGGTTGCTGGGTTCGGACTGCGGCAAGGTGTTTGCTGCCGTTGCCACGGCACTTGCCGGTTCTGCCGTGGGCAGCGATGCTGCGCTCGCACAATGCGCTCCTTCTGTTGCTGCTATGGTGCGTGCGGCGCTTACCAGCAAGGCCCCCAATGCCCGTGGGTGCAAAAAGCTCATGTTCGATTACGACGTCTTGAGGTTTGGGCGCCTGGGTGCCTGTAAACGCATGGCAGCGAACGCCCTGGGAAAGCGAGAAGTGTAGATGAGTATCAAGCGTTTGGCACTTTGCCGCAGTCAGGGCCGTCTCTTTGTACTGCTTCGTTTTGCCGGTCAGGATGTCGCCGCGCTTATTGAGCGGGAGGGTTCTCAAGCGTTTGCCCATGCGACGACGAGCGGTTCTTGTGTGTCGTCGCTGGTGCTCCCGGTCGATCATGGCCGTGTGCTGGCGCTTTGCCCTTCCGTTTCCGATTACGAGCACGAGCTCGCCGTCTTGGTGCTTCCGTTTTTGGATGGCTCGTCGATGGATGTCGTTTTTGCATCCGGTGGCCAAAGGTTGGGCTCCATTCGCCTCGATAGCCGCGTGGCCAAGTTGGAATCCAAGATTAACTACAAAGCAAAGCCTGCGCTGTGTGCGCTTATCCGCGATGCGCAGCGTGGCGAACACTGCGGCCTCTACGAGATCGATGCCATTCGCTATTTGCCGTCAGACGCCGGCGCGGTGTGGCGCTATGAGGTTACCTGGGCGGGAGACCCTCAGTGCGCACCTGAGCTCCAGATTTTCGATACGCATATGAATGCCATCGATGTCACCGTGCATGTGTTTGAATCGCAGACCGATGTGCCGCAGCAGAACGGATGCCGCGTCAATAAAACGTATCTGAGCGTTGAGATGCCTCAGGATATACGAGATTTTGTCGCGATTGTGAGCGATCCTACGGAGCAGATCCAGAGCGGGTTTTGCGCCATGGATGGTCGCCTGTACAACGGCATGGTCGACGACAGTTGGAACCGCATGAAGGACGCGCGTGCAGACGACGCAGCTTATCGACGTTGGTTTGAACAGCATCGCGCAAAGCCGGCCGATTTGGCGTGCCAGCGTGTCGCTTCGGCGGCCTTTGCCTATAGACCGCTCGTGAGCATTGTGGTGCCGTGCTACAAGACTGATCGGGTTTACCTGTGCGAGCTGTTGGACTCGGTGCTAGCCCAGAGCTATGACAACTGGGAACTGCTCCTTATGGATGCCTCGCCCGAATGGGACGCGGTGGCCACCCTTGCGGCAGGTGCCAACGACGAGCGCATCCGTCGCATCGAGCTTCCCGGCAACGGCGGCATTGTGGTCAACACCAACGCAGGTATCGAGCAAGCGACAGGCGACTACATCGCTTTCTTGGACCACGATGACATTCTGGAACCGGACGCGTTATTCCAGTATGTTTCCGCACTGAACAAGGCGGCCGAGGGCGAGCGCCCCCAGGTCCTGTTCTGCGACGAGGACATGTTCCAGAAAACGGGGGAGTGGGGCCAGCCGGTCTTTAAGACGCGGCTCAACGTCGACCTGCTCTATAGCCATAACTGCGTGACGCATTTCCTGATGGTGGAGATGACGCTCATCGATCACATTGGTACGTCCCCAGAAGACGTTGCGGGTGCCCAGGACTACGACCTGACGCTCCGCTGCCTTGCGGCGGGCGCACGGTTTGAGCATGTTGCTCACGTGTTGTATCACTGGCGCGTGCACCCCGGTTCCACCGCCGACGGTTCTGCCGATAGCAAGCCGTATGCTATTGAAGCTGGGCGCCTTGCAATGCAGCGCCACTTTAACGCGCTGGGCATTTGCGGAACAGTCGAGGAGACCGAGACGCCGTTTGTCTATCGCATGCGCTATGCGCTGCCGGAGTCTACGCCGCTGGTGAGCATTGTGATTCCCACCAAGGACCACGTTGAGACGCTCGATGCCTGTGTGATGTCGATTGCCCAGAAGGCCACGTATACCAATTACGAGATCGTCTTGGTGGAGAACAACAGCGAAGCCCCGGAGACGTTTGCGTATTACGAAACCCTGCCAGAGCGCGTGGCTGCAGCATCCGAAGGCAAGGGCATCGCGCGCGTTGTGTACTGGCCGGGCGGGTTCAATTACTCTCAGATCATCAATTTTGGTGTGGAGCACGCCAAGGGCGACTACCTGATGCTGCTCAACAACGATACCGAGGTCATTAGCCCCGACTTTATCGAAGAGATGATGGGTTATCTGCAGCGTCCCGATGCGGGCGTGGTGGGCGCCAAACTCTACTTTGCCGATCATCTGGTGCAGCATGCCGGCATTTTGGTTGGCGTGCGTGGCGCACTTGCCCATGCCAACCAGGACTTCTCGGCAAAGCGCGAGGGCTATCTTGCCCGCGCTGTGCGCCCGGGCAACTTTAGCGCCGTGACGGGTGCCTGCCAGATGGTCCGACGCGACGTATTTGAGCAGGTCGGAGGTTACAACGAGGAATTCGCCGTCGGTTTTAACGACGCAGACTTTTGCCTGCGCGTATGGGAGGCGGGCTACCGCACCATCTATACGCCCTATGCCGAGCTGTACCACTACGAGTTCACCTCGCGCGGCAGGGAAGAAGCTAACGAGGAAAAGCTGCGCCGTTGGAAGCGCGAGCAGGCGCTGTTCATGCAACGCTGGCCGGAGTTCTTCCTGACGGGTGATCCGTGGCTCGGGCCGAACTTATCCTCCGACAGTGAGTACTTCTCGCTTTAGTGCGAGGTGACGTGAAAATCCAGCATAGGGTGCTCAAGGGCTGTGAGGGCGTTGGGTTTTTGCTAAATTTCTGGAGTTTGATTCGTGGAGCCTACGCTTAGCTTTTCTTATACGTGTCGATGCGATTATTGGAATTTCAAGTGCAGTCCGCTTGTCTAAGGGTGAAACAGCATGAGATTATCGAGAACGATCGTAATAGCGTCATCCATCGTTGCGGCTATCTCGTTTATTTTCTATATTTGCCCTCTAAACGCGGTCATTTTAACGGATGAACAGATGAACGAGGTTTTGTTGGCGGTTTTAGGCGCAGGAATATCATCTTTGTTTGTCGGCACAATTGAATACTACGATCGCTGCCGGGAGCTTGAAGATCGTTTTTTATTTGGCATTCAGCCGTTATTGTCTGAGCTGGGCGGAATGGATGAATGCTACATTGAGCATCTACCTCGATGCGAAGACACCTTGGGACTTCTTTTGGCTTATTACGAGGAGGAAGAGTCATGCGTCTCCCAATTGCTTTGCATATCGGATGATAGGCATGAACAAAGGGATTCTTTAATTCAGGCAATTGAACATTGCGAAAGGGCTGAATGCGAGCGCTACTACTCAGATGAAGATTCTCATACGCGACGATATCTGCTTCATTTGGAGAATAGAATTCGAAAGTCAGTAGGATCCTATCTTCGATTGGAGGCTAAATTTCCCTCTGAAGACGACGTTTACGTTCTGAAATCGAAATTCGCCTACTTTCCTGGTTCATGGAAACTTAAACAGATATCTGCTATCGCTAGGAAAATTAATGCAGTTCGCGGTGATTATCAGGATGTTATCGGGAAATGTAATCTTTTTGACTCCGGTGATTGCGGCTACTTCGAGTTACTCGACGCTGTCAAAAAGTGTGAAAAGGAACAGACGCGATACGACCGAGAAGGAATGGCGTGGATAGATCGCGACGCATATGAACTCTATCTATTGGTTTATGAATTTGCTAGTAGGTGTCGTTCTCCCTATGCAGAAAAGTATGAAGAGGAGCCTTGGTGGGTGTAAGTGCGATAAAAAACTTCTTTCTTGGGGGAGGGTTTCTGCACCGCGTGCTGGACAGTGGCTCAGGTCGGGTCAATTTACGATGTTACTCAACTCAAAATGAGATAGCGAGAGGATACTCCTCCTAATTCTGTGGAAGCTAATGCAAATGTTGTAACGAGCTCAAGGCAAGATGGACGGCGGCGTGCCATGATGTATTTGCATGAGCGTCCGGCTGTTTAATAGGTATTTAAAGTTAGGATAAAATCAATCTGTTATTTCATCAAATACGCTGGAGAGCGCAATGAATAGTCCTATTCGTCAACAAGATATGTGCGATCAAAAGCCTTGGCTTACTCCTTGGGAACAAGTCTCCCATCTTAAGAGCAAGGGTGTCCGTTTCCGCTATATGAGCGAGGCAGAGGCAGTCGAGTATCTGACGAAGAACAACAATTACTTTCGCTTGCGCTCGTACCGCACCGGATTTCCAAAGGTTTCTGATGGAAAACGCAAGGGTGAATATGTCAACTTGGATTTCAAGATGCTTGTTGACCTTTCGATTATTGATATGTTGCTTCGAAACGAGATGATTTCACTCACTCTTGATATCGAGCACTTCTGCAAAGTTGACTTGCTGGGCAGGATAGAGCAGCATGCCGAGGACGGTTACGAAATCGTTCAAGACTATTTGAGCGAGCAGGATACATTTGATAGCAAGGGGAATGTGACCAACTGGGTTAAAAAAGAGATTTCACGTTGTGAGTCGAGTGCCTATTCTGCAGGCATTCTTGCAAAATACAGTGGTTTTAATATGCCTGTCTGGGCCTTTCTGGAAGTTATTACCTTTGGCGCCTTTAATTCATTCATTTTGTTTTGCGCCAAAAGGTTTGACGATTATGAGCTTCGCGATAGGTTTTATTTGCTTCGCGCGGCAAAAGATCTCCGCAACGCGTGTGCTCACAATAGTTGCATTCTTAATGGTCTTGCTTCGGGCGAGAATGCCCGAAGGGCAAATAACGGCGTTATGAAGGCATTGAGCAAAATAGATGGGGTTGGCTCTTATCAGCGTAAGGCAAGGATGAGCAATGAGCGAATACGTCAGATTGTCACAACGCTATATCTGCACAAAGAGGTGTCGTCTAAAGGCGTTATTAAGCACAAAGCACGATCGCTTTCCAAGTTTATTTCTAGGGCAAATCGCAACATCAACTATTATAAAGGTGCGGAGGTCATCACTTCCTCCTTCTCGTTTTTGTCGAAAGTGATCGGCGCATGGTATTTGTGTGACGCTGAAGATATGCCTTCTTGCGATTCCTAGGCATCTGGTGCAAAATATTTCCACTTCGAAAAGCGGTTCGGCCGTTTTGCAAGGGGGCTTCTCTTTATGGGACGCCCTCTATTTTTATGCCGCGCCAATCGGAAGATATTTCATTTTCGGCTACTGCATTTATTCTATCTCCAACGGTACTTGCGGAACTGCGTAGATCGACATTGATGATGTACTAAAAACCAGTGTTTTTGCCGCCGGTTACCAGATCGCGTGCCGAATGTTGGTGTAAGGGCCGCTTCCCTGGCCGTAGAAAGCAGGAAGCGGTTATCGCCTAGAATCTTAATTGCTGAAGTTAGGATTCGAAGAAAGGCAATAACCGCATATGGACACGATACACGAAATGACGGCCGATGCGGCCCTGATGCCGCGATTCGACGACGGCATGGTCAACATGACGGAGCTGATCAGGGTCATGGCCGAGTCGCTCGTCAACGAGATCATGGACGCCCAGGCCGACGAGGCCTGCGAGGCCGGCAATCAGAGAAATGGCTACCGCGAGCGCAAGCTCGCCACCAGCGTGGGGACCATCAACCTCAGGATCCCGAAGCTACGCGCCGGCAGCTACTTCCCCGAGGACCTGATCGAGCGCTACTCGCGCGCGGACCGCGCCGTGGTCGCCGCGGTCTCCGAGATGGTGACCAACGGCGTGTCCACCAGGAAGGTCAAGCGCGTCGCCCAGTCCATGGGCATAGACCGCATGAGCGCCAGCCAGGTGTCGAGGATGTGCTCGTCGCTGGACGAGTCGGTCGCCGACCTGCGGGAACGCGACCTGTCGGACGTCAGCTACCCCTACGTCTGGCTCGACGCCACATACATCAAGTGCAGGGACGCCGGCCGCGTGCAGTCCACCGCGCTCGTGACCGCCATCGGCGCGGGCTCGGGAGGCTACAGGCGCCTTCTGGGGCTCGACGCCATCGACACCGAGTCCTACGACGGCTGGAGGTCGTTCCTGCTGTCGCTGCGCGCACGCGGGGTCGACGGCGTCATCTGCGTCACCAGCGACGCCCACGAGGGCCTCAAGCGCGCCATCCAGGAGGTCTTCCCCGGCGCCGCGTGGCAGCGATGCGTCGTGCACCTGATGCGCAACGCCGCCGGCAACGCGCCGACCAGGCAGAAGAGGGGCGCCGTGCTGGGCATCCTGAAGGCCGTGTTCGCCGAGCGCGACCCCGAGCTCGTGCGGGAGCTGTACCAGCTGGCCACCGAGCGGATAGAGGGCTTCTGCCCCAAGGCCGCCGAGGTGCTCGAGGAGGCGGAGGCCGACGCGCTGGCCTACCTGGACTTCCCCTACGAGCACCATGTCAGGCTGCGCACCAACAACGTGCAGGAGCGCGCCAACCGCGAGCTCAAGCGCCGCAGCCGCGTGGTGCAGGTCTTCCCCAGCAGGAAGTCCCTCATCAGGATGATGGGGCCGTGTTCTCGGAGATGGACGAGGACTGGGCGGGCCGCCGCTGGTTCAGCGACGACTCAATCGGCAGGGCCGTGGAGGGCGCAAAGGTCAACGCGCCCGAGCACGCCTACGAGGGCACCGCAGCCGAGCACGCGGCCAGGATCATCGCGCTCGTCGTTGCCGACAACCCGGTTCCCGGCAGGAAGGCGGCGTGACATGAGCTAGAATGACGGCATTCTAGGTGATTCTCGGTTCCTTGGGCAGCCTGCGACTACCCTCGAGAACCGAGCTCTACACCAACATTCGCGACACTACCGGTTACCACCGTTCATGTGTTCCTTGTACTTGCCGTTTGCTTAGTCGATCTTTACTGGCTCAAAGCTCCTATATGCCAATGCTGTTTGCTGCAAGCGATACCCTTATTTTTGACCCTCGCAATTTAGATGTCGTTCATCGGGCGGCCTTTGCGGAACCTTATATAGGAGGAGTATTGAAACATTGTTAGGGCGACTACCTACACCATCTTTACGCCCTATGCCGAGCTGTGTCACTACGAGTTCACCTCGCGCGGCAGGGAAGAGGCTAGCGAGGAAAAGCTGCGCCGTTGGAAGCGCGAGCAAACGCTGTTCATGCAGCGCTGGCCGGAGTTCTTCCTCAGCGGCGATCCGTGGTTGGGGCCGAACTTATCCGATGAGAGTGAGTATTTCTCGGTCTAAGGCAATGGTATTTAGGAAGTCCTTAACTTTCTTTCGCTTTGAGCTTGGAAGAAAGCAATGGTGGGCTACTAACTAAGACAAATTACGAAAGCTCGATACTTCCGCGATAAGTTTATACAGGCTTATATAACTCGATATTATCCGATATAGTCTAGATTTCGAATGGTGTGTCAGGAGTTCTCCCTTAGGCATTTTGCGGCTATAGGGACAAGGTCGAACATCGTATGAACGACGTCACCCGTGTTTGCAACGGTTGCCGTGAACTTGCCGTTTCCAAAATCCATCAGATGGTAGAGGTTGATTGTCAGATCATGCTGTGCGGCGATTCTCAGAATCCAGTAAGCGCAATTGTCGCTACAGGTTGTGGCGTTGTATATGTTCTGAGGCATGAAGTACATGAGCAGCAGCGTCTTAGTTCCGCCCGATAGCCTTTCCGGTGGGATAATGCCAAGGATCTTGGTGTTTATTGCGCCGGGTCCAACCACGCCGCCCTTATCAATGGATTTAATAATTCTCTGCGTAAAAGCATCTTGAAACTATTCGGGCGAATAGATGTTATCGAAGTAATCCGACGTATTATAGATAACGTTTTCCATATCACCAAAGTGAATTGTTAGCACGTTGGTCCCTTCGACTTACTGGTTAAGCATTTGGTGATATTGATCGTATCGCAGCGTATGAGACGGACGATATTTGCTGGTAACGCATTTGATTGATAACTATTGATAAACAAGTCTTGTATTCAGTGCCTGTTTTGTTTGTCCGTGCTTGAACCCAAGTTGCTTTGAAGGTCTATATTTTAGAAAATAGTCCACGAGCTAAGCTCCGTGTGGCGGCACGTAAAAGTTGTACTGTGCTTGGGCAGGTAAAAGTCCAAGACGATTAGATATCCGAGAGGATATCGAGCCCGCGTCGGGGAGATAAGGTGAGTCCGCGCCGGGGACTTTAATTCCGGCGGCAATTAGGTTTCCGAAAGGATGCCGTGGCTGGCAGCCAGCAGAAAACCGCTCTACACACTCCTTCCGCGTGCCGCCTGCTCAAACGATTTGCGCCGAAAAGGATATCCGGTTTGTGCCATAAGACGTTGCTGTCGACAATGCACGGGACGGCAAGGACGTGGCGGCTCTCATCAAATTGCAGTCACAAAGATACCTTTTATCGATTTCCTGTTGAAAAACTAAATTGATAGTCTGAGAATAACTTAAGAGAGCCTTAAATCTCGGAGAAAGGATGTCGTATGAATAACCTTCGAGAAAGATGGCGAGGACTAACAGCGCTGGGAGTTGCTGTATTTGCCGCCGCCTGCATGACGGTTGCCCCGGCGCCCTCATTTGCTGATATTGATTCTCTCGTTGGTCTTCAATATATTGATCATAGCGAGTCTCGCAATTTGACAGGTTTCTCTGTTTCTCGTCCTGCTGGAACGTATTATTTCGACAACGATGGCTCGATGCAGACCGGACTCGTTCGGTGCGAGGACGGCAACCTTCGCTATTTCGATCCCGAGACTGGCGTCATGGTCACGAACCAGTGGTATAACGATTACGAAGCCGTTTGGTACTATTTTGGCGCTGACGGGACCGCGGTGTCGAACTGGCAGCTTATCGGCGGGGATTGGTACTACTTCTACCCCGAAAGCCATGATATGGCATACGGCCGAGTTCAGATTGACGGCAAGAACTACTTCCTGAACACCCCTGGTGCCAACGCCGATGGCCGCATGCAGCATAGCGGCTGGCTCTATGACTCCATCTATGGAAAGTGGTTCTATGCGACCTCCAGTGGCGAACTGCTGACCGGTTGGCATAATATCGGTGGAACTTGGTATTATTTCGACGAGTATGGTGTCATGCTGACCGGCTGGATCAACGTTTCGGGGACGTGGTACTACGCCAACGCTTCCGGTGCGATGGCCACTGGCTGGCTCAACATCGGCGGTACGTGGTACTACCTCGACGGTTCGGGCGCCATGGTCGCTAACAGCTGGCGCAGCCTCGGCGGCTCCTGGTACTGGTTCGGCGACTCCGGTGCAATGGCCACTGGCTGGTTCTTGGCAGGCGGCTCTTGGTACTATGCGAGCGGTTCGGGCGCCATGGCAACCGGCTGGCTCAGCAATGGCGGCACGTGGTATTGGCTCGGAGGTTCGGGCGCTATGGCCTCTAACTCTTGGGCTAACGTTGGTGGAGTTTGGTACTGGTTCGACGATTCCGGCGCGATGGCCACCGGCTGGCGTCAGGTCGGCGGCGCCTGGTACTACTTTAGCGGTTCCGGCGCTATGGCCCACGACGCCTGGGTCGGCGACTACTACCTCCAGTCTTCCGGTGCCATGGCTACGAATGCCTGGGTTGGCTCCTACTATGTCGGCGAGGACGGCAAGTGGATTCCGGGCTACGGTTTAGTTTGGTATAAGAGCGGTAGCCATGTTTACCATACGCATAAGTGCCGTACCGTTGGCAAGGACGCAAAGGGCTATTCGCAGATCTCTATCCAGGAGGCCCAGAGGCGTGGCGCTTCACGAGAGTGCAAAAACTGCCAGCAAATTGGCTAGTACATTACTGAGTTAGTTTTGATTGAGGCCCCGTTGCCCTGAGGTGACGGGGCCACTGCGTGATTGGATACTGTGCTGCTATGAAGAAATGGTCATTCGGGGTGCTGGTCTTTTCGGGCCTTGTTTCTTTGGGGCTCCTTTTGGGTTCGCCCTCGATGTTATACGCCCTTGATTTGAATAACACTGACGAAGGTCCCGCATCTAACGTTGCTATTGCTTCTGTCGAGTCAGGCGTTGATGCTCAGCGCGAATCGACCTTCGCTGTCGAGCAGAACTCTCAGGTGGATAATGAGACCCCTTCCGAGGTTTCGAATCAAATTATTTGGCATCAGGGGTGGATATCACCCGAAGAAGGGGCTGGTTTTTGGCGTTGGGGCTTGTCCGACGGAACAATCGCTGTTTCTTCTTGGAGACATATAAACGGTAGGTGGTACTGGTTCGACGACGAAGGTCGAATGGCTCAGGATGGGTTGGTTCAAGTCGGGGGTGCGACGTATGCCTTCTCCTCTTCGGGCGCAATGCGTGTCGGCTGGTACCTAGATTCTACGGGCTCCACTTCTGCTTGGCGTTATTTCTCCGGTTCTGGCGCCATGGTAAAAGGCTGGCTTTCAGACGGCAGCAACTGGTATTGGCTGGATGATGAGGGCAAGATGGTCCACGATGCGATGCTGCAGATTGGGGGAGCCACGTATGGATTCTCTTCTTCTGGTGCAATGCTTATCGGATGGCATCTTGATGCTTCTGTCTGGCATTATTTTTCCGGCTCTGGCGCTCTGGTAAAGGGCTGGCTCTCGGATGGGGGTCGTTGGTACTGGCTTGATCCTGCAGACGGTTCTATGGCCACCGGGCTGAATGAATGCAATGGCACCTCTTATATCTTTAACAGTTCAGGGGCCATGCTATCCTCCCAGTGGGCACTTATTGACAACAACTGGTATTACGCTGACTCCAACGGCTTACTGCATGGAGGTTGGTTACTTCTAGGGAATTCTTGGTATTACCTGGATCCAGGAAGCCATATTATGCTCACGGGCTTTGTGCAAGTGGGCTCGTCCACCTATTTCCTTACGAGCTCAGGTGCCATGGCAACAGGCTGGGCACTTGCTGATGGTACTTGGTATTACGCCGCATCAAACGGAGCTATTCAACGAGGGCGATGGATAAAGTCCGGAAGCGCCTGGTATTACCTTGATGATGTATCCGGCGCAATGCGTACTGGTGAATTTGCGGTAGGAAGCAAGCGCTATTTTTCTTATGATTCCGGTGCAATGGCATCTTCGTGCTGGATCAACTTGAACGATGGTATGGCATGGGCGAATTCGTCTGGAGCACTGAGCGAGCCGTTGCCTACTTCATCTGATGGATCTCCTGTAGTCGCTGATCGTACTGACTCGTCTTCATTGCCAGGTGTGATTCATATTGGAGATGCGGTTTTCTATGCGGATGCGAATGGTGTCGTTAACGTGGCGTCTGGTTGGATTATGTCGAAAGACGCTTCTGACGAAAGTGGCAATACTTGGTATTACGCATCTTCCAATGGTGTCCTTAAGTCTGGTTGGCAATATGTCAACGGTGCGTGGTATTGGATGGACCCTTCCACATTCAAGATGAAAACTGGATGGCTTAATGACGGCGGTACGTGGTACTGGCTCCAGCCTTCGGGTGCCATGTTTGCTAACGGGTGGCTGAAAATCGATGGCGTTGACTATTACTTCAATGCAAGTGGTGCATGGTTGAATACGTCTGGTTCTGTTTTGGGGGTCAATAGGTCCAGCTTGGTCAATTGGCTTATGAGCCACGAAAACGACGGCTATTACCGTGGAACACGCTACGACACGCATCTCAGCCAGGAAACGTGCATGTACCCAAAGGGTGATCCGCGTTGGGACGGTTATACGGGCATGAATTGTGGTGGATTTGTATCGCATGCATATATGAAGGCGGGCGGGAATTTAGCTCCCATTGCCGCCGAGCAGAGCCATTCCCCTTGGAGTGGAGGTCCCGGAAGGGGCGGCTGCGTAAACGCTTATCGTTGGTACGGCTACGCTATCGATACGTGTGCGAACGTGACTTATTTCAACTCTATTGATGAGTTGTTACGTAGTGGTTTGGCTCGTAAGGGGGACATTGTGTTCTTCAATCCTTACAACCCATATGCGGACGATAGCCACATTGGCTTTTTCTGGGGCAATTCGCCGAGCGAAAATTTGTTCTGGCATAGTGATGGTTATGGAAATCGCATCTCCGGTTTGACTGCTTTGGGCCCATCGAAAGTAATCTTGATTCGTTAGAATTCCGCGTTGTAGGGGACTCTCTGGGTCCCCTACCTTTTTGACATCTGGTTTGAAAGCTAACTGATGTCGGCATTCTTTGGGGCTAAGAGTAGAGACTAGGAGTCCTTGGTTTCACCCTGCTGGGAAGTTCTTGTTTACATTGTGGTATTGCGTGCAGTTATTTGTCGTCCTAGATGGCATCTTGTCCAGTTGGATGTTCGGAAATCTTTCACAGCCATGCTGTAAGCTAAACGCAAACAAGAACGAATGACGAGGTTTACATGAGCAAACATCTTAAGTTATTTTCGGCATTGTTGGTGCTGATGGTCCTTGCGCCCATTTCTGTGTTTGTTTTTCCCTCGAACGCGGAAGCTGCGCGGTCCCTAGTTGAGAATTCCTGGCGTTATGAGGATGGGCAATTGGTCGCAGAGGATGCTTCTTCCGAAGAAGATGGAATAGCCTTATTGTCCATGGACATTCTTCCCGATGGGGCTACGGCGCAGGGCATCGATGTCAGTGAGCATCAAGGACGTATTGACTGGAATGCTGTTAAGGCTTCTGGTATCGATTTCGCTATTCTGCGTGTTGGATTTGGCGCTCCATCTTGGGGCGGTCGAGTTGACTATCAATTTAATCGAAATATTTCTGAGTGCGAGCGACTCGGAATTCCCTACGGCGTCTATATCTATTCATATGCTTTTGATAATCAGCAGGCAGCCGATGAGGCATCAATGGTGATCAATTGCCTTTCTGGACATAATCCAAGATTGCCGGTGTATTACGATCTTGAGGATAACTCGATAATTGCAAATGGACGTCAAACCGGAATTGCATCGAGGGCGCAGGTTTTTTGTAATAGGATTTCTGCCGCAGGATATGAGCCTGGTATTTATGCAAATTTAAATTGGTTTAACAACATTTTGACTGACTCTGTATTTAAGAGTAGCTCTTGGGATCATTGGATTGCTCAATATAACTCGCAATGTGACTATACCGGCAATTACAGTTTTTGGCAGTATAAGAGCAACGGAAAAGTCCCTGGAATCAACGGCAACGTTGATATGAACTACGCGTATGTTGATGTCTCCCTTTATCATTGGCAACTAATTGACAGCACCTGGTATTATGCAGCCTCCAACGGCAAGGCGTATGCCGGATGGTTGTTTCAGAGCGGCACGTGGTACTGGCTCGAGCCCGACGCGGGCGGTGCCATGGCAACCGGCCTTCACGAGTGCAACGGCTCCCTGTACTGGTTTAATTCGTCCGGCGCCATGGCGACCGGGTGGGTCCTCGACGGCGGGACCTGGTACTACGCGACTGGCTCCGGCTTGCTGGCGCGCGGCCCCGTATCCGTCGGCGGCGTGCCCTACTGCTTCGACGCCCGGACGGGGGCCATGCTGACGGGCTACCAGACGGACGCGCAGGGCGTCCGCCGCTACTTCGGCAGCTGCGGCCCCCTTAACGGCTGGGGCCTCGTCGACGGCTCCTGGTACTGGTTCGCGAACGGCATCGCCTCGACCGGCTGGCTTTACACCGGCGGCTCCTGGTACTGGCTCGACCCCGACGCGGGCGGCGCCATGGTGACGGGCCTTCACGCATGCAACGGCTCCGCATACTGGTTCAACTCCTCCGGCGCCATGGCGACCGGGTGGGTCCTCGACGGCGGGACCTGGTACTACGCGACTGGCTCCGGTGCCCTCGCCTCCGGCTGGCTCAACCTAAACGGTACGTGGTACTGGCTCGATCCCTCGACGCACGTCATGGCCACCGGGCTCCATGGGTGCAACGGCTCCATGTACTGGTTCAACGGCTCCGGCTCGATGGCGACCGGATGGGTCCTCGACGGCGGAACCTGGTACTACGCGACGGGCTCCGGCGCGCTGGCCTCCGGCTGGGCATATGTCGGCGGCGCCTGGTACTGGCTCGATCCCTCGACGCACGCTATGGTTACTGGTGTTCAGCAGATCGACGGGGCACAATACTCTTTTGCTAGTAATGGTGCTTGGCTCGGCTAGCAACTCTTCTTTAATTGCTTTTTTCTAATTACATATTGCTCTTAGCTATCCATTTGTAGACTATGTTTATGTAAAAATTGGTTACTACTGGGGGCTGACATGGCAAGGAAAAAGCGAATAACATTAATCCTAATCATTCTTTCAACTCTACTGCTCGCTGGGCCCGGTGTGGTTGATATCGCGAACGCAGAATCCATAAGCTCCTCCATCCCTACTGATTTTGAGCAGCAATCCGTCTCCTCGACTCTTAATTCTTCCGATTCAATCAATGATGGGTCTGCTCAAGAATCCGTTAAATGGAATCAGGGTTGGAATTCGTTTGACGGTAACTGGTTCTATGTGGATTCAGTTAATCCGGTCTCGCTGCATTCTGGCTGGCTCTATACCAATGGGGCCTGGTACTGGCTCGACCCCTCGACGCATGCCATGGCCATCGGGCTCCATGAGTGCAATGGCTCCGCGTACTGGTTTGACGCCTCCGGCGCGATGGCGACCGGGTGGGTGCTCGACGGCGGCACCTGGTACTACGCGACGGGCTCCGGCGCCCTCGCCTCCGGCTGGCTCAACCTAAACGGTACGTGGTACTGGCTTGACCCCTCGACGCACGCCATGGCTACCGGCTTTCACGAGTGCAACGGCTCACTGTACTGGTTTAATGCGTCCGGCGCGATGGCTACCGGATGGCTCCTCGACGGCGGTACCTGGTACTACGCGACGGGATCCGGCGCGCTGGCGCGCGGCCCCGTATCCGTCGGCGGCGTGCCCTACTGCTTCGACGCTCGGACGGGGGCCATGCTGACGGGCTACCAGACCGATGCGCAGGGCGTCTGCCGCTACTTCGGCAGCTGCGGCCCCCTTAACGGATGGGGCCTCGTCGACGGCTCCTGGTACTGGTTTGCGAACGGCATCGCCTCGACCGGCTGGCTTTACACCGGCGGCTCCTGGTACTGGCTCGACCCCGACGCGGGCGGCGCCATGGTGACGGGCCTTCACGTGTGCAACGACTCAGCGTACTGGTTCAGCGCCTCCGGCGCGATGGCGACCGGATGGGTGCTCGACGGCGGGACCTGGTACTACGCGACGGGCTCCGGTGCCCTCGCCTCCGGATGGCTCAGCCTAAGCGGTGCATGGTACTGGCTCGACCCCTCGACGCATGCCATGACCACGGGCGTTCAAACTATCGGATCATGTGAATACATATTTAATAGTACCGGCAAGATGATGGCTAATTGCTGGTCAAACGGTGATGGGTCTTGGATGTATCATTCGTCATCCAGCGGCGCAATTGACCTTAAAGGCATAATGACCGATTCGGGAATCCAGCTGATTGACGATGACGGTAATGCCAGAACGGGCTGGATTGAGAGTCAGGGTTCTCGATATTATTGTTCTGCTAATGGGGTAATTCTGACTGGATGGCAGCAAATTGCTGGGTCTTGGTATTACTTTAACTCGGATGGTCGAATGGCGACCGGCTGGCTTAACGATGGCGGTAACTGGTACTGGCTAGATTCCGCTTCTGGCATAATGAAAACGGGATGGCTTTCCCGTGGGGGCACATGGTATTACCTTGATGCCGCACGTGGGGGAGTAATGTTGAGCAACGGTTGGTATTGGATCGGCTCTACTGACTACAAGTTCAGTTCATCCGGCGCAATGGTTGGCGCTTGGGTCGATGTCCCGTGCTATTCGCAGTACCCGGAACTTCCTACTGGCTGTGAGTCGGTTGCCCTTACAAACTTGCTTAACTACTATGGTTTCGGTTTAGGTAAGACGATTATTGCGGATTACTATTTGCCCAAGGGAAGTAATGGCAATTTTGTTACCGCTTTTGATGGCAATCCAAGGCGTAGCAGCGGGGGTCTCATGGGATGCGTCGCACCTGCGATTACTATTGCTGGTAATAACTTTCTGCGTGCTGCTGGAAGTGGCAAGCAGGCAAAAGACGTCTCTTTCTCGTCAATTTCTTCCATTAAGAACAGGCTGACCTGTGGTCAACCTGTTGAGATGTGGAATACCGAATGGGGAAGTTGGCCAGGAGGCCGTTATGCTGCGCGTTGGTATAACGGGCATTCCTATGGTCTGTGGGGCGGTAATCATGCCGTAGTCCTTAAAGGCTATGATGACGAGCAGGGAATTGTCTATCTTTCGGATTCGATTAACGGCAATGTTACGCGAAATGCCCAAGTGTTCTTCGGCACGTGGCAACAGATGGATAGCCAGGCCGTGGTAATTGAATAGCCATGATGCTAAAAGGGGAGAGCTCGACGAGCTCTCCCCTTTTGCTACATTGTTAATCTAGCTACGCCGTCTTCTTACGTCCAAATAGTTCGTCCCAGTTACTGGCTGCCAAAACTGTTCCGCATACAATTACAACGCAGCAGATTACGGATGCCATGTCGGGAATTGTTCCAAGCAAGATCAGGCCAAAGACCACTGACCATGCCGAATAGGAGATATTCAGAGCCATCGCACGCGCTGCTCCGATTGCCGCAATGCCCTTGTAATAGAACAGATAGGATGCAGTTCCTGCGAGTCCGGCGAGTGCAATAATCAATGTGGGCATGCTTGGGATAGCGCCCAACGTGAAATGCCATGCTCCGAAGAGGGGGAGTACGAGCGCTCCATAAACAAGCGCACTTGTAGTTTCGCGGATTTGCAAAGCTGTTTCGTCATCAACGGCATCATCTTTCATTCCCCATGCGCACAGCACCGCTTCGGATCCCCATCCAATAACGGCAAGCACTGCGCCGAGTAAGCCGAGGGGGGCATTTGCAATCTCGCTCGATCCGGCCGATAGATAGCCCATCGTCATTACACCGCAAAGAGCAACGAGAAGGGAAAGAATCTGGCCTTTGCCCATTTTCTCCTTCAGCAGTACGAAGGAAAGGAATGCTCCGACTGCGGGATAGAAGGCGGAGATGATTGCCGTGTAGGCAGCTCCGATGTTATTAATTGCCAATACGTAGCCGGTCATTCCGATAGGTCCACCGAGTAGGGCGCCGGCGATGACGACCTTGCCCGAACGAGTTTTAAGTGCAGCGAGCGTGTCTTTTAGTCTGCCTCGGACTCCCATGTAGCCAAAGAGCCAAATTGCACAGAAGGCATCATGGAGAAAGGATCCCGCAATGGAGGCGCATGCAAGCGCTTCCGCCGATCCAATATAGGGCGCAAGCGCCAAGCCGATTCCAAGAATTACTGTATCAAGGCCCCAAAGAAGACCGCTTAAAAAGCCGAATTGCATCGTTACTCACCTTTCCGATAGATCTCCAGTGCCTTTTTGAGGTATTTGGCACCGTAATTGAAGTAGATATAGAGCCATTCGCCCACGAAGTCGCCTTCGGCTTCTTTCAGAAGAGACCAGAGGTACCAGCACCATCCTGCAAGGGCAATGTGCGCATAGTTATGCGCAATTTCGTTGTTTGTTGCCTTGCGCCCAAAATATGCATCAAGCGCGCGGTCGACTTCATCTTCGGAAAGCTCGCAGCAGACACTGCATGTTCCAAAATCGTTTGCGTAATCGCTCATGCCAGCATATTCCCAGTCAATGAGATAGTACTTGTCGTTCTCATCGATAAGGAAATTGAGGTAAAAGAAGTCATTGTGGCAAAGGCATTTTGGTGCATTATCGGCCTGTACAAAGTGCTCCAATTCATCGATTTCGGCGGCCATTTCCCTGTAGCCTGGAATGTCGATGGGACCTTTTTCCAGAAGAAGTGATTCGTAGCGCTTCGCTTCGAGGTAGAAGTCAAATTCGGTTTCAACATTTGCACCACTCTCGTGAAGCGAACGACACATCTGCATCATTCGATTCATTTGGGCAGGATCATGCGGGTCAGGCTGCTTTGCGTCGGGTACAAACTTCGAAATTTTCCAACCACGCTTTGGGTCCTCATGAATGAACGTGTCGTCAAGGCCAAGTTCCTTAGCTTTTTTAAGTGCGGCTACTTCTCCATTTCTGTTAATAAGCAATT
>DBFAZJ010000082.1:0-3489 GCA_048244295.1 Collinsella sp. | reverse complement strand
AGAGCGGCGGAAAGCGCGTGCGCCCACAGGCCCTCGGCCTCGGCCAGGCGCTGCGTAGCGGGAGCATCGGAGAGCAGGCCTTCGGGCGTATAGCAAATGACACTCGAGCGCTTAACGAACTCTTCGACCGAAAGCGGGTTGGAGAACATGGCCGTGCCGCCGGTCGGCAGCGTGTGGTTGGGGCCAGCAACATAATCGCCAAGCGGCTCGGAGCTCCAAGCGCCCACAAAGATGGCGCCGGCGTTGCGAATGCCGCCAAGCAGGCCCATCGCGTCCTTGCAGTGCAGCTCAAGGTGCTCGGGCGCCACGGTGTTCACGGCCTCGACGGCGGCAGCCATATCGGCGGCCACCACGATGGTGCCTTCGTTGTCGAGCGAAGCGCGCGTAATCTCGGCACGCGGCGACTGCGCCACCAGGATGTCGATGCCGGCCTCGACCTCGCGCGCAAACTGCTCGTCGCAAGTCACCAGATAGCAGGCTGCCAGCGGATCGTGCTCGGCCTGGGCCATCAGGTCTGCCGCGACCACCATGGGCTTGGCCGTGGCATCGGCCAGCACGCAGACCTCGGACGGGCCGGCGACCATGTCGATTCCCACGTCGCCCGAGACAATCTGCTTGGCAGCGGCAACAAAAGCGTTACCCGGACCGGTGATCTTGTCGACACGCGGAATGGTCTCGGTACCGTATGCCAGCGCGGCCACGGCCTGAGCGCCGCCCACCATATAGATTTCGTCCACGCCGCCGAGCTTTGCCGCGGCGAGCGTGTAGGGGCTGATCAGGCCGTCCTTTTGCGGCGGCGTCACCATAACCACGCGCTTGACGCCGGCAACCTTGGCGGGAATGGCGTTCATGAGCACGGTGGAGGGATATTGCGCGCGGCCGCCCGGTACATAGATGCCGGCCGCCGCGAGCGGGGTCACCTTAACGCCGAGCATCGTGCCGTCCGCACGCGTGGTAAACCAGCTCTGCTCGACCTCGCGCTGGTGGAACTCGCGAATCTGGCGCGCGGCCTTCTCGAGCGCGGCGACAAAGGCCGGATCAAGACCTTCGAGCGCGGCATCGATCTGCTCTTGCGGCAAGCGGAAGCTCTGCAGCTCAACGCCGTCAAAACGCTGGCAGTAATCGCGCACCGCGGCATCGCCGTTGGCGCGCACGTTGACCACGATATCACGGGCGGCGTCGACGATGTTTTGCGGCAGCACGCCCTTGCGGTTGAGCTGGTTGGTAACGAGACGCTCACCGGGAGCAAGCTTGATGGTCTTCATATCGGTATCCCCTATCGGTCGAGGTTGTGTTCGAAAAACGAGAGGCCGGACGGCGGCGCCAATCGGCCCGCAGCCCGTACGTTGGGACGCCCGTGCGTGCTCGCGCTATTGTGCCGAGCCCGCGACGGGCTCAAAATGCTTGTCCTTAACGGCCGCTGCCAGGCGATCTGCCAGATTGCGTACGCGCGGATCCAGGCGCGCGGCGCCCGGGTTGACAAAGAAGCGGGCCGTGCAGTCCATGATGCGACCGGTGATGACCAGGTCGTTGTCGCGCAGCGTGGCGCCCGTGGCGGTAATATCCACGATGCGATCGGTCATGCCGACGATGGGGCCCAGCTCGATGTTGCCGTGCAGCGAAACGATGTCGGCGTTCACGCCGCGCTCGGCATACCAGGCACTCGCGATGCGCGGGTACTTGGTGGCCACGCGAAGCGACCCGCGACGGGCATAGTTGCGCTCGGCCTGGCCGGCGCGCCACGCGGGCTCCGCCTCGATAAAGGTGCACAGACCATAGCCCAGGTCGACCAGTTGCAGCAGGTTGAGGTCTGCCTCGATGAGCGAGTCCCAACCGCAGATACCGCAATCGGCACCGCCGCAACCCACAAAGGCGGGCGCGTCGCTGGGACGCACGATGACAAACTCGATATCTCCGACCGTGCCCTCGCCGGCACGCGTGTCGTGACCGCGCACGATCAGGTGACGGCCGGGGTCGCGCAGCTCAGAGACGTCCAGGCCCGCGGCCTCGAGCACGTCGAGCGTGTCGGCCTTAAGCGAGCCCTTGGGCACGGCGATGCGCAGCGGGCCCTCGGCGCCACGGCCCGCGGCGTGATCGCCGTCGGAAGCGGCATCCTCGGCCGAGGTGCGCGCGGCCTCCAGGCGCTCGAGCGAAAAGGCGAAGCCCGCCGCCGGCACCTCGATACCGTCGCCAAATGCGCCGGTAAAGATGGAATCGTAGCGTCCGCCCGAACCGACCGGATCGGGCAGTCCGCCGGCATAGGCCTTAAAGACCAGGCCCGTGTAGTAATCGAAAGAGTTCATGATAGAGAAGTCGAACGACAGCACCTGGGCGTCCTCGGATGCCAGGCCCTCAACCAGGGCACGCAGCTCGCACGTCAGCGGCGCGACGATACCGGCGGCCTCCAGCAGCGCGTCCACGCAGTCGAGCACCTCGGCACCGCCGTGCAGACGCGGCAGCTCGCTAATGGCGGCCTTGACGGCATCGGACTCGGTGCTTGCCGCCACGCGGGCATCGAGGCCCACAAAGTCGTTGGCGTGCACGCAGCGCAGGGCCTCGGCGGCCAGCTTGCGATCCTCGCACGCCGCAAGCAGCTCCTTAAACGGACGCACGCTACCTGCGATAATGCGCGCATCGGGCAGCGCCAACTTGCGCACGGCCTCGGTCACGAGCGAGACAATCTCGACATCGCCCGCGGTATCGCCCGCGCCGATAAGCTCAAAACCCAGTTGTGTAAACTGACGCGAGCCGCCGGCATTGCGCTGGCACTCGCGAACCACCGGCGCCTCGTAGCGAAGGCGCAGGGGCAGGTCGGCCGCGCGCATGCGGGTCGAAACCAGACGCACGATCGGCAGCGTGTTGTCGGGACGGACCACCAGCAGGCGACCGTCGTCATCAAAGAGCTTAAACGGCGTATCCGCAATGCGGCCGCCCTCCTCGAGCGAGCCCTTGTCCTCGAGTAGCGGCGTCTCGACCGGAAGGTAATGATGCTCCCTAAAGCAGCCCTTCACCGTATATGCGATCTCCTCGCGCGCCTGAGCCTCCTCGGGCAATATGTCCCGGAATCCCCACGGTGTGGCCGTCATCTGGTGAGCCTCCTCATGCTGTGTTTCATATAGAGCAGAAGACCGGCATAGCTCCGCCGGTTTTCTGGGTACTTTAGCATACTAGAGTGTTTGCGGGGAAAATCGTCCTCCTCGGCTCACACCGTATTCATTTGGAAACATAGGGCGAGCGGTTAGCAGCAGTCTCTTGTCGCAACGCAAAAAGGGCGCCCGCGCAAATGCGGACGCCCTTGTGCAGGGTCGAGATATCAACCAGCCAAGATATCGGACCCGTGACCAGCTCTTAGTAGTCGAACTGGTGGTAGTAGCGGCGGTACTTGAGGTTGTGCTTGGTGACCAGCTCGTAGTTGCGCGCGAGGCGGTCGGTGGTCAGCACGGACAGGATCCAGGGGGACACGATGACGCGGAAGTCGTCGTCCAGGCC
>DBFAZJ010000081.1:0-6127 GCA_048244295.1 Collinsella sp. | reverse complement strand
ATGATGTTTCCCGCATGCGGGTCGGCATGGAAAAAGCCGTCGTCGAGCACCTGCGTCGAGTAGTCCTCGACAATCGCGGCACCGATCTTTTCCAAGTCATAGCCCTCGGCCACCAAGCGTTCAGGATCGGCGATCGAAATGCCGTCGACGTAGTCCATAACCACCACGTGCTCGGTGCACAGGTCCAGATAGGATTTAGGGCACGTCACGCCATGAACGCTCTTATGGAACTCGTAGAAGTCGTTGAGGTTTTTGGCCTCGGCCAAAAAGTTGGTCTCCTCGCGAAACGAGGTCCACAACTCCTCGACTACGCCGTGCAGGTCAACGAATTGATCGGTGTTGACGAACTTGGAAACGATACGCACCACCGAGCGGATGATATCGATGTCCTGTGCCATAACCTGCTGCGCACCGGGGCGCTGCACCTTGACGGCCACGTCCTCACCCGTCACCAGACGAGCGCGGTGCACCTGCGCGAGCGATGCGCTACCAAGCGGATTGGGGTCGATCGCATCGAACATCTCCCCCAGGCGCAGGCCGTATTCTTCTTCCAGACAACTGAGTACGACCTCGTACGGTACAGGCTCCACGTCGGAGCGCAGACGACGCAGCTCGTCGCAAAAGCGTTGCGGCAGAATCTCGGACCGGTTGGCCAGAATCTGCCCCATCTTGACGAACATGGGGCCGAGTTCCTCGAGCAGGCGGCGCAAACGAACCGGCGTGAGGTTATCCCACACGCGGTACTTTTTGACCAGGCGAACAATCTGTCCGATGCGCTCGCGGCGACCCGCCGGCGTGAGCTGGTATTCCTCGTCCGGCGCCATCGCGTCGGGCTCCTCGGGGACCATATCGACAGCGCGCGGCTTCTTGCGAGCGCCCGAGACGACGGCATCGACCTCATCGACAACCGCCGCCTCGTCACCCAAGGGATCTAGATTGTTGTAATCGGTGGTGGAATCTGCCATCTGCGCTGCTACTCGGCCTCTTCGGTATCCTTCGCATCGTCGGGCTCAACGGACTCAACGGGCACCGAAGTCACGTTGTCCTCGACCGAATCGACGATGTCGCGCACATGGGCCAGGAAGGCCGTGCGCTCGGGGGCGGTCATAACGCGGACGCGAGCAAGAATGAGCTCGTCGAGCACGCGCTGGGCCGCGGTCTCGCCCTGCATGCCCAAGCGCTCGGTCAGGTCGGAGATGGTACCGCCGGCCTGCTCGAACATATCGGACACACTGCGGGCGATATCGGGGGTGGCGGTGTCCTTGCGGACCTGCTCGCCCTTGGTGTTAAGGTCGTCGAGGACCTTCTTGCCGCCTTCGACAGCAACGGCGGCAGCGCCAAAGCCCACGTTAATGGCGCCGTTAACAAGCTGATCGAGTTTCATAACCATGGTTGTCTCCAATCACAAACAACTGCATTGGCGTTCTTGTACCCAAGATTGAGCGAAAGCGACAAAGCGTTTTAGCGCTATTCGATCGACGGGAAACCCTTACCTCACGTTGTCGTTCATCGCAAAAGAATTCTTCATGGCGCAGCTCGTGGTGTAGAGCACCTTGCCCAGCAGGGCATCGGTCTCTACGCGAACACGCTCGGCAAACTCCTCGTTGGCGCGTGCAAGTTCGGCAGGCACCTCGGCCTCGGGCAGAGCGGCTACGGCAGCATCGACGTCATGGATCTGCTTGTGGCCCATGCCACCGACCTTCTCCTGGTAGTCCTCCACGGCGCGGCCGCACTCATGAAAACGGACGTCGGCCAGCGCGCCGATCAGGCGGTTGGCCCAGTAGAAGTTTTCGGACGTCACGCGAGACTGCGTGTCGGCATAGTACTCGGGCATGGTCTCGACATTGGCGTACAGCGGTACGAGCGCGTTAAACGAGTTGGAGCCAAACGCCATCCACTGCACGGCGCGGTAGGCCGGCTGCGCATAGGGGCGCAGCTGCAACACGGCAAGCTGGCTGTTGCGGTTGATGCCGATGGGGCGATAGGCGCCGCGCGTGGCGGGCGTACCCTTGCTGCCGTAGCAGTCGTACTCCGTGCCCTGGTAGTGGCTCGAGAGTACGTACTTGATGTCCTCGATGGTCACCTTGCGCTCGGGCACGCGGCTCCAGGGGATATCGTCGCTCTCGGGCGTGTAGTCGGCGTCGGGGCCATCCCACACGTCGCTGGGGTTGAGACAGCGCTGCATGTACCACGCGCGCGGCGTGTTGTAGACGTGGTCGCTGTCGCTGTGCGAGCCAAAGGCCTCGCGCGGGTTAAAGACCGCAGCCGGGCCGTCGCCCTCGACGCCCAGCGTCAGATCCAGATGCCACTCGGCCATCCAGGCGCGCAGGTCGGCAGAGCACATGTGATCGGCCTGGGCGCCCTCGGCGTCATCCAGATCAAAGCTGTCGATACCCAGCTGGTTGGGCATGGTCACATAGGCGTCATCGAGCACACGCTTGGCAATCCAGTGGTGACCGCCGATGGTCTCGAGCCACCAGATCTCGTCCACGTCGCTAAAGGCGATGCCGTTGTTCTCGTAGGTGCCGTAGCGCTCGAGCAGGTCGCCCAGGATACGAACGCCGTCGCGGGCGGACTTAGCGTACGGCAGGACCAAGGTCACCATGTCCTCCTCGCCCAGGCCACCAGGCTGCGCCGGCACATAGCCGTCCTCACCCTCGTTGCCCTTGGCGGGCACGTAGTCCACGAGTGGGTCGGCGCCGCGAACGCGCTCATTGGTGGTGAGCGTCTCAGTTGCGGACATGCCCACATTGAGCTCGTTGAAACCGGCCTCGGCCCAGATGCCGTGGCCCGGAACAACATCGGGGACGCTCGTGTAGCGCATGGGATTATCGGGCAGCTCAACGGTCAGGTGACTCAGGACGCTCGTGTAGACGCGCGGCTGCTCGTCGGGATGCACCACGCGCATACGCTTGGGCTCAAACACCCCGTTGGACGAGTCCTCGTTACGCGCGACCAGGGTCGACCCGTCGTAGCTTGCGTTTTTACCGACCAGAATCGTTGTGCACGGCATGCGCATCCTCCTTGAGTGAAGAAATCAAACGATAACAGTGTATCGCTTCGGCGCAGAAAGGGCGAAACCACGGCCCCTCGAGACCCCCTCGGGACCTCTGTGGTCAAAAAATGGCAAATATGAGTACTGTCACCAATTTAGTAGCAGCAAATTTCCTTGTAATGAGTGCCGAAAATCCCTATTTGTCCAAAAGCGAGACCGCGTTATTCCCCATAGGTTCAATAAAATGGGCTTCCTAACGATAATGGATATCGCTAGGAAGCCCAAATGTCATAAAACATATGTGACCATCTTGACAGCAGTACTCATATTTGGCATTTTTTGACCACGTGGTATATAGCTAACCCCTCAAGCAGCCCAAAACACCTATTTCGATGCACGCTCCGCCGCCTCAATCACGTGTTTGGCGAGAATCGCGGTGGTCACAGCCCCCACGCCGCCCGGCACGGGCGTGATGGCGTTAACGACCGGCTCCGCAGCATCAAAATCGACGTCACCCACCAGCTTGCCAGCGTCCTCATCCCAGTTAATGCCAACATCGATGATCGTCTGGCCCTCGCGAACGGCATCCGCGCCAATCGTACGCGCGCGTCCAACGGCGGCAACCACAATGTCAGCCGCACGGCACTCGGCAGCAAGGTCGCGCGTATGCGTATGGCACGTCGTCACCGTGGCATTGAGAGCCGTAAGCATGGCGGCAACGGGACGGCCAATCACCAGCGACCGACCAACGACCGCGACCTTGGCCCCATCCAGCTCAACACCGTAATGATCCAGCAAAGCAAGCACGGCTTCGGCTGTGCAGGGGGCAAAACCCTCGCCGCGTCCCGAAAGCGTGGTGAGCAGCGAAGCCGGCGTCATGGAGTCAACGTCCTTGGCGGGATCGAGCGCTGCGGCGACGGCGTTCTCGTCAAGGCCGGCGGGCAGCGGGCGGAACATCAGACAGCCATGAACAGCCAAGTCGGCATTAATGCCCTCGATAGCCGCCAGCAGCTCGTCCTGCGAGACGTCGGCAGGAAGCAAAACGCGACGAGCCTCGATGCCAACCTTTTCGCAGCGTTTAAGAGCGCCACGCTCATAGGACAGGTCGTCCTCGCGCTCGCCCACACGAACAATGGCCAGCGTCGGCACAACGCCGCGTTCGCGCAAAGCAACGCAGCGAGCAACGAGCTCCTCGGTCAAAGCGCGAGCAACGGGAGCACCCTTCAGCAGTTCAGCCATGGCTATCCTCTCTTCCTCGCAGCGTCGGAGGCGCGGCGCGCCAGCGCATCGGCGCGCGGCAACCATGTGTCGAGCAACTCATCACACGCCGTCTCGAGCTCCTCAGCACGAGCGCGATCTTTCATAGACGTGGTGTTCGCAAAGAGCGTCAAGCTCGCGCCCTGCATAGCGGCACGGCAGAACACGGCGCCGCACGCCACATCGGACAGCAGCTGACGCGAACCCTTGTCGGCCATGTCCTCGAGCAGCGCCAGCGCACGCCCGCAGGCATCCATAATGCGATACGGCGGCAGAGCGGCCACATGCAGCGCATCCTGAATCGCGGTTGCTCGAGCCGGATCGTCACGCGGAATACCGTACGCCGTGGACACCTGCCCGTAGGCACGAACGTCCTCGGCAACCAACTCGACAAGCTCCTGGGACAGCTCATCAGCCTGGGCAAACGCACGCGTCAGGTCATCCGCACGATCAGCAAGCGCGGGATTGGTCGCACCGTAGCGGGCAACCATTCCGCACAGCGAGGCGCCCAGCGCGCCCACAAAAGCGCTCGCGCTGCCACCACCGGGAACCGGCTCGCGCGCGGCCAGCGCCTCGGCAAAACCGCGACAGGTTTTATCCATCATCTCTTGGCTCATACGCACACGCACCTTCAAGTCATATATATCGGTCGGGCGGCCGACGCCGGCCGACCGCATCGATCACGTAATGGTGCTAAGTCTAGCCCATAAGTACGCGAGCGTCAGCGCATCTGGCCATCGCGGATTTCTATGGCACGCGATAGGCGTCGACAACGCAAGCATGGGACACATGGCCCACCTTTCGAGACTTCCGGACGTCACAAACTGGGGCATATCTATAAACAAGGAACCTGTTGGGGCAACGCCCGCGTACACGCGCCCCTTTTAAAACAACGGGCACCCAACCCCGGGGAGGGCCGACAGCATCGGCCCTCCCCTCTTTTGGACCCGCGTATATTGCCACTTGTCGGCGCAATTCCAGCCCCCAGAATGGGACACATGGCCCACCAGAACGAGCCGCTCGCGCGTACAGTAAAGGCAGGTAATCCATGGGCGGTTACAGATCGAGGAGGACACGACCATGAAAAAGAAGGCCTTTGCGATTCTCACCCTCTGCATAAGCCTCTTAGCCGCAGTCTCCCTAGTGGGCTGCGGTGGCAGCGGCGGCGCTACCGGAAGCGGCGGTGGCGGCGGAGCAGAAAAGCCAGCCGTGGATATGAGGACCGATTTCATTTGGTTTAAGGTCGAGGTCCCCGAGGGCGTCGAGATCACCGACGTCGCAGGCGACACGGCCGATAGGGCCCAGTTTAAGTTCACCGAGAGCGAGCACGCCAGCGACCGCTTCATCCCCGTCTTCGATCCTGACAAGAACGCCGACGAGCTGTTCGACTACGAGGCAAAGTGGAAGGCCAACTCCGGATGGACCGAGAGCGATCCCGTTAAGTACAACGGCAAGACCTGGCGCAGTGCCTACTTTACGCACTCGGGCGGCGTGACGACCGAGCACTTCACCGACGTTGACGGTGGCAGTGTGTATGTGCGCATCGACAACGTCGAGGAACACAAGGACGCCGTCGAGACCATGATGAAGTCTCTGGAGTTTGCCGACGACATCGCCGAGGCCAAGACCGAGGCCATGGACGTCAAGCTCGACGATATCGAGATCAAGCGTTAAGCGACTGGCGAGTGCAGCGGGAAACACAGGCGCAGTGCAAACAAGCGACGGTACCCCAGAGCTTCGTACCCAGGGAGGGCCGGTAAACCGACCCTCCCTTTCTTATGCCGGTAGCCAACGAACGCGAGGATGCCGGACGCCGGAACCGCTCCAAATGTAGCAACAGTACGAAAACGACAAGCACCCCAACACGTCCGCCCG
>DBFAZJ010000080.1:0-4847 GCA_048244295.1 Collinsella sp. | reverse complement strand
AGAGCAACAAACAAAAGCTTCGGGACGTGGCGCAGCTTGGTAGCGCACTTGACTGGGGGTCAAGGGGTCGCTGGTTCGAATCCAGTCGTCCCGACCAGAAGTTTGCAGGTCAGGCACCTAGTGCCTGACCTTTTTTGTTTTTAATCACCATGATTATTTTGCTTAAAGCAACAACATTCCCGCTCGATGCAATCACAGAATCAAAACGTGTACATCAGCCACCAAAATCGACATGTTTCGACATGTTTGGAGGCTGATGTACACGAATGCGAAATCCCCGCCGCCTAAAAGCGCCCTCCACATGTCTGGACTCTCTATGCTTACGCTGGATAGACATCGCCGGAACGGGTATAGTATCGAAAGTTTTGTCGTTAACCATCGGGGGAGTCCTGTGGGCATCAAAAAGAAGATCAAAAAGGAGCTTATCGGCACTTCCGATTACCCGTCGAATAAGATCTTTACGATCTCCAATTTCATCACCTTTACGCGCCTGATCCTCACCCTGGTATTTCTGTACCTGTTTGTGACGGATAACAACCGCGTCATCGCCATCGTTATCTACGCCGTTGCCGCCTCCACCGACTGGATGGACGGTCAGATCGCCCGCATGACTAAGACGGTCTCGTGGCTCGGCAAGGTCATGGATCCCATTTGTGACCGTGCGCTGCTGTTCACCGGCGTGCTGGGACTGGTGGTTCGCGGAGAGCTGCCCATCTGGGTCTGCGTGCTCATTATTGGCCGCGACATCTATCTGGGCATCGGCACGCTTATCGTGCGCCATTATCACCGTCGCCCCATCGATGTCGTCTTCCCCGGAAAGATTGCCACAGCGCTGCTCATGACCGGCTTCTCGCTCATGCTACTCGGGTTCCCCGTTATTGACGGCCTGCATCTTTTGCCTTCAGCCCTTACGGCCTTCCCAGGCCTCAACGGAAGCTCGGTGCCCCTCGGCATCTTCTTTGTGTACGGCGGCGTGATCTTCTCCATGCTCACGGCTGTCATCTACTCCATTAAGGGCGGAGCGGCCATTAAACAGGCTCTCATGCATCCCGAAGACGAGGACATCGACTTTCTGAACCCTGAAATCGAAGGCTGATTCGTTGGGGTATGATTACGTACGGTTCATTATTTGCGGCACGTCCGCGATAAGTTAGGGGTTGTCATGGACAACATGGTTAACAATATGCCTCAGAATGATAAGACTGCTGACGCTACCTGCGTATTCCGCGTGCCTTCAAGCGACGTCACCGTTCCCGACCTCATGGCCAACGTGCGCATCACCGCCCCCGTTCTGTCCATCGTCAAGGGTCCGCAGACTGGTGCCGCTTTTGAGCTCGAGGACGACGTGACCACCATCGGCCGCGATCCTGCAAACGGCATCTTCCTCAATGACATGACCGTTTCGCGCAGCCACGCGCGCATTATTCGCGAGGGCCTCGGCGCTCGCATCGAGGACTTGGGCTCGCTCAATGGCACCTGGGTCGACGGTGCCATCGTCAATGCAGCCCCGCTGCACGACGGTTCTTCCGTCCAGATCGGTACGTTTACGCTCATCTACCACGAGAGCACGCCGGAGCGCATCGAAACCGGTGAGTAGGGCATGGCCGAACGCAACTATCTGAGTATCGGCCAAGTCGTCAACCTACTTCGAGGCGCATACCCCGATCTTTCGAACTCAAAAATTAGATTTCTAGAGGATGAGGGGCTCATTACCCCTCATCGTACGCCTAAGGGATACCGTCAGTACTCCAAAGAGGACGTTGATCGCCTGGAGGTCATCCTGCACTTGCAGAAGACCCGCTACATGCCGCTCAACGTGATTAAGCAGCGCTTGGAAAACGCCACGGACCTGTCAACGCTCGCCTACGAGGTGGGCTTGCTGTCCGATGTTCCGCTCAAGACGGAGCCCAAGGAGACTAAGCAAAAGCTGCATCCCATCGAGACCATTCCCGATATGCTGGGCGTCGAGATTTCGTTTATCCGCTCGCTCGCCGAAAACGACCTCATTCGCATCATCAAAAGCCCGCAGAACCGCGAGCTCGTCGATGGTCGCGATTTTCCGATCATCCGTTACTGCTCCGAGCTGTCGCGCTTCCATATCGAGCCACGCAACCTGCGTCAGTACGTGTCTTCCGCTAACCGCGAGTCCTCGATGTTTGAGCAGGTGCTCGTGAGCATGCTCGGAATGGATACCTCCGATGACGAGCGCGACGCCAAGCTCGAGCGTGCGTTTAAGAAGCTTCACGACCTGACGGAGGGCGTGCACACTGCGCTGCTCAAGAACCGCGTTTTTGAGTCGCTCAACGCCGTGGTCGAGGACGCCGACATCGATGCACTCGATGAGGAAATCACGCGTTCCGAGTCCACCAAGGCCAAAAACGAAGAGCCAGCCGCGCCGGTTTCGCACGAGGATTCTCTCGTAAAGCCGCTCAAAGTCGTCGCCCCTTCGCAATCCGGCGCCGCCACCGCGGGCAAATAAACGCTGCTGAAATTTCGGCAACCCATTGAAAGGTCATGCAATGTACGACTTCGAATCTCAAATCGTCGACATCCCCGACTATCCCGAGCCCGGAGTCATCTTTAAAGACATCACGCCGCTCTTTGGCAATCCCGAGGCGCTCAAAGCCATGACCGATGCCCTCGCCGAGCACTTTGCCGGCATGGGAATCACCAAGGTCGTGGGTCCCGAGGCTCGCGGCTTTATGGTTGGCGTACCGGTGGCTGTAGCCCTTGGCGCCGGCTTTGTTCCCGCACGTAAACCTGGCAAGCTACCGCGCGAGACCGTAAGTCAGAGCTACGAGCTCGAGTACGGCACCGATTCAATTGAAATCCATGCCGACGCTATCAGCTCTAAAGATACCGTGTTGATTCTGGACGACTTGGTCGCGACGGGCGGAACCGTCGAGGCAACAGGTAAACTGGTGCGAGATATGGGCGCAAAGCTTGTCGGTTACGGTTGTATCCTTGAGCTTGCGTTTCTCAACCCGCGCGAGAAGCTCACACCGTCTAATGACGATGTGGAGCTCTTTAGCCTGGTGACGGTGGACTAGCCGTTACCCTTAGTTACTGGAAAGGAAGCTACATGCGCACAGCAAACACGCACAAAAACATGGCACGCTGCGCTGCTACGGCAACCCTCGCTTGTGTTTTGGGCTTGGGCCTCGCGGCTCCTGCCTACGCCGATACCGCATCCGACCTTGCCTGCGCTCGTACGAAGCTCGAGCAGATCGGTACCCAAACTCAGCAGATTTACGATGAGCTCGCCACGCAGACACAGGCGCTCGATCAGACTGCCGGCGAGATCACGCAAAAGCAGCAGGAGATCGCCGATGGTCAGGCTAAGCTCTCGACCTATGTCGCCGGCGAGTATAAGACCGGCGGCCTGAGCTTGCTTCAGGTTCTGACGGGTGTCGATGACCTGAGCGATATGCTCAACCGTCTGTTCTACTACGGCAAAGTTTCCGATAAGCAAGCTCAGACCATTCAAGAGGTCAAGGAGCTTAAGCAGCAGCTCACCAATAAGCAGTCCGAGCAGGAAAAGAACGTCGCCGCCACGCAAAAGAAGGTCGACGAGCTTAACGCCCAGCAGGCTGAAGCCCAGAACGTCGTAAACTCCCTGGATTCGCAGCTGCAGGCCGAGCTTGCCTCCGAGGCCGAGGCCAACGCCGCGCTGCAGGCCGGCATCAACGCCAGCACCGCCGAGAAGGCCACGGTGAGCAACGAGACTGCCGGTACGACCGAGAACACCAACAACGGTGGCCAGACCAGCAATAACAACAACCAGGGCGGCAACACTCCGGCTCCTACGCCGGCACCTGCTCCGACGCCGCAGCCCTCCACGCCTGCTCCGGCTCCGACGCCTTCTGCTCCGAGCCAGTCCGTCGATGGCGGTTCTATTGTCTCGCGTGCATACAGCAAGCTTGGTTGCGCCTATTCCTGGGGCGGAATTGGCCCGAACAGCTTCGACTGCTCTGGTTTTGTTAGCTATTGCCTCACTGGTCGCTATTGCCGCCTGGGCACCACGGGCACCTTTATGGGCTGGACGCGCGTCTCCGATCCGCAGCCCGGTGACGTTGTAGTCAACTCGTACCACACCGGCATTTACATCGGTGGTGGTCAGATGATTCATGCGTCCGACTACAACACGGGTGTTATCATCAGCTCCGTTGCCGCCGGCATGAACAACAACTATATCTTCGTGCGTTACTAAGTCATCTTACACAGCGTGTGAATGTGGACCTCGTGGCTTCAAGTCGCGAGGTCCATTCTTTATTTCTCTAATCTTGTACGGCTAGCTAGTATTCAAAACTAGATAGCCGTACATTCAGTTTGCAAGATGGCTATAATTGTTGAGGAACAATTAGAAAGGACCCTCTATGAGCTGGGCACTTATCTCAGATTCAAGCTGCAACCTCCGCGATTGGCAACCGACCGCGCCCCATACCACCTTTGCATTTGCGCCCCTCAAAATTCGAGTGGGGGAGCGCGAATTCGTCGATGACCTTTCGCTCGATGTTCATGAGCTCAACTGCGCTGTTCAGGCGGAGACGAACGCTTCTTCGAGCGCTTGTCCCAGCGTAGGGGAGTGGGCCGAGCTCTTCAAATTGGCAGACAAGACCATCTGCATGCCGATCTCTGAGGGCGTGTCGGGCAGCTACAACGCGGCAGCCACGGCTCGCGATATGGTTCTTGCCGAGGAGCCCGACCGGCAGATTCATCTAGTCAATTCACGCGCAGCTGGCGGCAAAATGGACCTCATTTTCTTGTTGTTCGACCGCTATCTTGCAAGCAATCCGGATGTCTCATTCGAGGACGCTTGCGCATACTTCGATAGCCTTGAGCAGAAC
>DBFAZJ010000079.1:0-6377 GCA_048244295.1 Collinsella sp. | reverse complement strand
TTCGAGTCCCGCCGGCATCTTAAAGAAACGAGCCCGCATCCCCGGGGGACACGAGCTCGTAAAAGCCAAATGGTAGGGGCGGTGGGACTCGAACCCACAATCCTTGCGGCGAGAGATTTTAAGTCTCCTGCGTATGCCAATTCCGCCACGCCCCCGTGAGACTAGAAGTCTAGCACAAGCCGTCCGTTACGCGTTGACGGCCATCGAGTGTTGCCCCGACTTCTCCAGGAACTCCTGGAACTTGGCTTCGTCGCCCTTGTTCTTGTACTGCAGAGCCAACAGATACTCCAAGCGGCAGCTCTTGACCTTGTCGTCACCGGCCTCCTTGAGCATGCGCTCCAGCTCGGGAATGTCGTTGTGGCGCTTGAGGATCATCGTGTCGTACATCAGTTGGCATTCGTGTGCGACTGCCTCGGCCTGGCCGCCCTCAAAGCCTTTGATCTCGTGCAGCAGCTCCTTGGACTTTTTGCGGTCCTCCTGGCCAACGTAGTAGTTAAAGGCCTTAATCACCAGGTCGACGCGCTGCATCTTGGGCAGATTGAGTCCCAGCAGCAAATCGAACATCTCGTCGGCGCGCTTGTGGTCCTCGCGCAGCAGATAGGAGTTCAGGCGCAGGTAGTCGCGGTTATAGCGCGGGTACAGCATGCTGGTGAGTTTGCCATCGAGCAAACGATCGAACTCGTCCCACTGCTTGGCAGCCATAAGCTGTTGCAGGCGCTTAAACGTGGTGCGTTTTTTTACGCTAAAGAACACCGATATGGCGATACAAATAATGACGACGGCGGTCCAGAGGGTGCGGGAATCGGGCATTTTAGAGTCCTTAGTCGCTCGTAAAGCGAGCGGTATGACAACACGTGCTAGATGTATTATACGCGGCGTGCAAGCAAACTGGCATAAAAGCGCATCGAGGCCGAGCGCCATCGCTCGCTGCGGTACACTTACCTAAAGTAAACCATGAAGGGAGACATTACCTATGAAGAAGATTGTTTTGGCTTGCGGTGCTGGCGCTGCTACTTCCACGCTCGTTGCCCAGAAGGTCGCCACCATGCTCGACGCCAACGGTTACGCCGACAAGTACGAGATCGTGCAGTGCGCCATCTCCGAGGCCAAGGACGTTTGCGACGAGGGCGCCGATCTGCTGATCGCCACCACCGTTGCCCCCGAGGGCCTTACCTGCCCGTACGTGAGCGGCGTGCCCTTCATGACCGGCATGAACCGCGTCGCTGCCGAGAAGGCCGTTCTTGACGTCATGGCTCAGTAGGCGCTGACTGCATGAGTGAGCAGAACGCCAATCCGGTCGAGCTCTTTGGCATGCGCGTTGCCCATGTGGGCATTAACGCCACCGACCCGGCAGACGCCCTGGAGATCGCGGAGCTGTTCTCGACGATGATGGGTCTGCCCGTTATCGAGACCCCGGTTTCGTACTTTAACGATTCGCTGGTCGAGGTCATGAAGCAGAATGGTCGTGGCACCAAGGGCCACATCGGCTTTGCCGTCAACGACATTGATGCGGCCGAGAAGTGGTTTGCCGAGCGCGGGCTCGAGGTCAACGAAGAGTCGCGCGCGCTGCTGCCCGACGGTAGCACCAAGCTCGTGTACTTTAAGCGCGAGTTCGCCGGTTTCGCCGTGCATCTGTGCCGCGAGTAGCGCACAAGCTGCCATAGCTGGCAAAAAGGGATAGGGCCGTGTGGCCCTATCCCTTTATTTATGCCGAGGGGCTTCCTAGCGCGGCAGGCGAATCATAAAGCGGCTGCCGACGCCCTCGACTGAGGTCACGCCAATGACACCACCATGGCTATCGACGATCCACTTGGCAATGGCAAGCCCCAGACCCGAGCCCTGTGCGCCGGCATCGCGTGCATTGTCGGCGCGGTAGAACCGTTCAAACGCGTGAGCTGCGGATTCCTGGTTCATGCCGATGCCCTCGTCCTCAACGCTTATGTCGATCGTGCCCGCGCCCGCATCCGGCGCTACGCCAAATGTGACGGTCGTTCCCGCATCCGAGTACTTGGCGGCGTTTTGCACGATCACGCGCAGAGCCTGCTTCACGAGCGCCACGTCGACGGGCGCGTCGCAGCGCGGGTCGCTGACAAGCGCAGCGTCAAAGGCCAGCCGATACGTGTGCGCGGCATCGATCATCTGCGATTCCTCGCATACCTCGCCGACCAGTGCGGCCAGGTTGGTATCCGCACGCCGCAGGACCGTGCGCCCGGCATCGCCGCGCGCCAAAAACAGCAGCTGCTCCACGAGCTCTTGCATGTGCTCGCTTTCGGCCTTGAGGGACGCGATAGATTCTGCCAGCACGTCCGGGTCGTCTTTGCCCCAGCGATCGAGCATGTTTACGTAGCCCTGAATCACCGCGATGGGCGTGCGCAGCTCGTGGCTCGCATCGTTGACAAAGCGCATTTGCTGCAGTTTGGCCTCTTGCATCTGGCGCAGTAGGCGGTTGAGTGCAACCTCGATGCTTGCCAGGTCGGCGTCGCCGGTAGTGACGCTCGGCGAGTCGACGCTTGCGCGCTCGATGGCCTGCTCCAGCGTTTCCATCTTGCCGCCGGAGAGCTGCATGCGGCCGAGCTCGTCCACGCGCAAGGCCAGGTCGTTGAGCGGTGCCATGGTGCGGCGCACGCGACGGGCGCCGCCGAGCATGTCGAGCACGCTGATGACCTGCCAACCCACAACGACAAGGTAGAGAGGCCATAGCGCGACGAGGTCCTGCGCGAGGGGGAAAGTCTTGGTGGTACGCGCAAGCTCGACGGTATAGGTGAGCGTTGCCAGGTCCCAGCCGCGCGCAGGCGCCAGCGACATGCCGTGAACGGCGACGCCGGGGATCCATCCTGCGGTAAACGCGCCGTCGGGCAGCATCTGGTTGTATCCATAGACGAGGATCGCCGCCGCAATCACCATCAGCAGCAGATCGAGCCAGACGTAGCTCATCAAGCGGCGCCACATATAGCTCCAGTTGATGGCGCGGGCGATGGATGTGACGCGCTTGGCCTCGGCGTTACGCGCGGCAGACATAGCCCACCCCACGCACGGTCTGGATGATGCGGGCGCCGCCGGCGTCCTCGATCTTGGCGCGCAGGTGCGCGATGTGCACGTCGACGTTGTTGGTGTCGCCCACGTATTCGTAGCCCAGCGCCTCGTGCGCGATGCGCTCGCGCGTGAGCACGGTGCCGGCATGCGCCATAAGCAGGGCGAGGACATCGAACTCGCGGGCCGTGAGCGCGATGGGCGAGCCGCCGACCGTGACTTCGCGGCGGTCGGGATCGAGCGCGACCGAACCCACGGTGAGCGCGGCGGGGGAGGGCGCGGCAGAGGTCTTGGCAGAGTCACCAGCCGGGGGTACCGCAGCGGCACCCGTAGCGCCCTCCCCGGCCCCAACGCCGCCAACGCCCGAAGCCGCCCGCACGGCCTCCGAGCGCTTCAGCGCCACGCGGATCCGTGCGAACAGCTCCTCAATCGCAAACGGCTTGGTCAGGTAATCGTCAGCACCGGCGTCGAGCCCGGCCACCTTGTCCATCACGGCGTCGCGCGCGGTGACCATGATCACCGGCACATCCTTGTGCTTGCGGATGCGCCGCAGCACCTCCATGCCGTTGAGCTGCGGCAACAGCACATCGAGCAGAATCAGATCGTAGTCGCGCTCCAGCGCCAGGTCCACGGCGGTGCGGCCGTCGGCGGCGTGCTCCACCTGGTAGCCCTCGTGCTCCAGCTCGAGCGTCACAAAGCGGGCGATTTTCTCCTCGTCCTCTACGATCAGGATCCGTGCCATGCGTGCCCCCGTCTGCGATTACTTGTCGTCGTTGAGATTTTGCTTGATGTCGTCCGCGGCATCGGCAGCGTGATTCATAAGGTTGTTGATGCTGCCGGGTACGTCGCCGTCGCTATCGATGCGGTAACGCATGCCAAAGAACAGGCCAATCAGCATCAGCCATATCGTGGCGCCCCAGGCAAACAGCGCGACGATGGGGATCAGGATGGGGATGTTGAGGATGATCGCATCGCGGCGCGTGGCGATAAACTTGGTGTCCAGGCTCAGGCGGAAGAGCTTTTTGAGGTACTCCCACACGCCGTCCATCTTCTTGGAGAAGTCGGTCTTTTCGCTCGACTTCTCGTAGGCGGCCTGCGCGGCGACCATCTCGGCTGAGGGCTCATCGACTGGCGCGGACTCGGTGGCGGCGTGCGCCGACGTGGTCTGCGTCTTGCCCTGTGACTCGAGCCAAATGATGGCGTCCAAAACGTTGCCGTCGGCGGCGTCGAGCGCGGCCTTGGCATCGGTGTAGCTCACGTTGCACTTGGTGCGGATGGTTTCAACTTTTTCGAGGTCGTCCATGACCTGTCCTTTCGTTCGATGGGCGCGACGCCGGGCGATTTGCCCGGGCGCGAGCGTTGCGTTCGGCGACCTGCGTGGCGCCGCCCCGCCCTTGGTCGAACTCTATAGTGCAGGTTATAGATTAAGCGATTCTTGAGCCAAGATTAATGTTGGATGAGTTTTTGGGTGGCGGTGGGGAAGGGAGAGATGCCTTTCTGGATAGCTAGCAGCGAGGTCTAATACTTTTCCCGAGAAGTGAACGAGCTAAAACGGACCCCCGAAGCATCGACACTTTAAAGGTGTCGTTTCCTGCGGTTTCAATGCTGAAATCCCACGATTTTGCCGCCGAAAAATGCGGCTGTTTCAGGGGCTCAAAAACAGCCGTTCACTTCTCGGGAAAAGAATTAGACCTCGACAGCGGGGGGATGGGGTGCCGGTGCAAAACGGCGTCAAGGGTTGGTCGAGCAGGCGGTTTCTCCATTGATGTCCGCACGGCATGTGACACTTACCCTGCCGCCCCGCTCTGCCGCGGCGGCATGCGTCTGAACAATGACCCTCTAAGGAGTTCGATACCGATGAGTGACAACGCAAAGCATCTCGCAAAGAAGTGCGTCAAGGACGCGGGGCCGTGCCTCGCACTGTGCTTTGCCGGCGCAGCGGTCGCGCTGCTGGCTGTTCTGGGGCCATTCGACGTGCTCCGAAGTACCAGTTCCCTGCACGTTTGCATGGCCCTTGCCGGCGCCATGATGACCGGCGGCGTGCTCGATCTGGTTTTTTGGGTGCTTGACCCGTTTGGATGGAAGAACGAAGGGTAAGCCCTAAGGGATGGAAGGGCTGGAACGGTTAGCTTAGTAATCGTGCAGAATGTGGGCTAGCGACTTGCAGGGAAGTGGTAATCCGATGACGGTCTATGTGACGGGCGATATTCACAGCGGCCTCGACATGCAAAAGCTGCGCGACTGGGATCTTGGGGATAGTCTGACGAGTGACGACTATCTCATCGTCGCCGGCGATTTTGGCTTTCCCTTGGATTTTTCTGCCGAGGAGTGCGCCGATATTGCTTGGCTGGAGTCGCGCCCCTACACCGTGCTGTTTGTCGACGGCAACCACGAGCGTTTCGATCACTGGGCGGAGCGACCCATGGAGTTGTGGCACGGTGGGCTGACGCAGCGCCTGTCGGATACCTCGCCCATACGGCGCCTGACGCGCGGCGAGGTTTTTGAACTCGACGGCTCAACGATCTTTACCATGGGCGGTGCCACGAGCGTGGATAAGGAATACCGCATTCCGTATTCCAGCTGGTGGCCGCAGGAGCTGCCGGACGAGCGCAACTTTGAGGAGGCGCGGACAAAGCTCGACAGCGTAGACTGGAAGGTCGACTACGTGATCACCCACACCTGCTCTACGCGCATGCTTTCGCCCACGCTCTATCCGGGGCCTGGCTGGAATTACCCCGCCGTTGATCGGCTTACGGCATTTTTCGATGAGCTGGAAGACCGCTTGGATTACAAGCGCTGGTACTACGGGCATTTTCATCGGGATGCCAACCCTGCCGAGCGCCATACCGTGCTCTACGACTGCATCGTTCGCCTGGGCGACGAACTCCAGCCCTGGGATGTTGCGTAGGGGCGGGGTGGCTGGCTACTCGGCCGTTACAGTGATGTTCTCCCGGTGTGCGCGGATAACGTCCCAGCTAAAGTGCTCGACCAGCTGCTCGGCAGAGCGTGGCGTGGCGTCCGGCGCGATGCCCGTTTGCCCGGCGAGCCAGCCCAGCAGCGCCTCGGGCGTGCCAAAGCGGGCGCGTAGCTCGCCCAGGTCCAGATCGCGGTCGCGCTTGGAAAGGCGGCGGCCATCCGGTGACATGAGCAGCGGAATGTGCGCGTAGTGCGGCGTGGGAAGTCCCAGCAGATGCTGCAGGTAGATCTGACGCGGCGTGGAGCCCAGCAGGTCGCATCCGCGCACGACCTCGGTGACGTCCATGGCGGCGTCGTCGACCACCACGGCCAGCTGGTAGGCAAACACGCCGTCGCTGCGGCGCACCAAAAAGTCGCCGCATTCGGTGGCG
>DBFAZJ010000078.1:0-3205 GCA_048244295.1 Collinsella sp. | reverse complement strand
CGTGGGCGACGAGGGCGGCTTTGCCCCCAACCTTAAGACCAATGCCGAGCCGTTCGAGTACATCACCAAGGCCGTCGAGAAGGCTGGCTTTAAGCCCGGCGTCGACTTTATGTACGCCATGGATCCGGCGTCCACCGAGTTCTACAACGCTGAGACCGGTATGTACGAGCTCAAGGGCGAGGGCGTTGAGTACACGAGCGCCCAGATGGTCGATTACTGGGAGAAGCTCGTCGACACTTATCCCATCATCTCCATCGAGGACGGCATGGCCGAGGAGGACTGGGACGGCTGGGTCGAGCTTACCCGCCGCATTGGCAATAAGGTGCAGCTCGTAGGCGACGACCTGTTCGTCACCAACACCGAGCGCCTCAAGAAGGGCATCGAGCTTGGTGCCGCCAACGCGATCCTGGTCAAGGTCAACCAGATCGGTACGCTCACCGAGTCGCTCGAGGCCATCGAGACCGCCAAGGAGGCCGGCTACGCCTGCATCGTGAGTCACCGCTCCGGCGAGACCGAGGACTCCACGATCGCCGACCTGGTCGTGGGCGTCAACGCCGGCCAGATCAAGTCGGGCGCCCCGTGCCGCAGCGATCGCATCGCCAAGTACAACCAGCTCATCCGCATCGAGGACGAGCTCGAGGGCAGTGCGCGCTACGCCGGCAAGGCCGCGTTCTACAACATTCGCTAGGCACGCGGAGGTCGCGGGGGCGGGGAAGACTCGGATTTGCCTTGCTCCAGCCGGGCGCTGTTGAGCACCATTGGGCGCTGGGCCATATGACTCAGCGCCTTTTTTATGTCGAGCAAAGGCTGGCGAAGGCGGCGCGGGCGCTCGTGCTATAACTAGAATACTTAGCGCAAACAAACCTCAACCGCACAAGGCGCACATGGATCAGATTTACGACAACAGGTACTATTCCGCCGGTTCGCGTGAGCCGTCGCCTCGCCGTGCGCGCACGGTGCAGCTCGGTGGGTCCGCCTACGCCGGCGCCGACCGCTCCACGCAGCGCCCGACAAGTACCTCACACTCCCGTGCTCAAGTGAATACGTCGACGGACCGCCCGCTACGTTCGGTGCGCCCGGCGCACTCGGAGCATGCTCAGCGTTCCTCGGCTCAAACGCATGAAAAGCCGAGTAGGCCCTCGAACCGTCTTTCGGGCTCGGACTTCATGCATTACGCCAACGATAACGCGGTGGTCAAGGCAATCTACGACTTTACCCACGGTCCCCAGCGGGGGCTGTTTGTTGGCATTGTCGTCGCCCTGGCGCTTGTGAGCCTGTATTTCCCCGTGCGCGACCTGTATGTGGCAAAACGCTCGAGCGACATCTTGGCCAAGCAGGTCGAGATTCGCGAGCAATATAACGACGACCTGCAAAAAAGCGTCGACAAGCTGCTCTCGGAGGAGGGTATCAAGGACGCGGCATCCGAGGACCTGGGCCTGGTGATGCCCGGCGAGAAGAGGATTGAAGTGCAGGGCCTGGACGACGATTCGGATGCCTCGTCGAGCAAAAAGTCCTCAAACGCCAAGAAGGCCAGCGAAGTGGCCAAGGAAATCGAAGAAGTCGGTAAGGACGCGCCGTGGTACATCCAAGCGCTCGACATGCTGTTTGGGTTTAACGGCGTCGAGGGTTAGACGGTCGTGTCCAACGGCAAATAGCGCCCGGAGGGGAGCTTGCAATGACAAATTGCAAACGCTATAAGGTGGCCGCGATCGACCTGGGAACGGTGTCGTCGCGACTGGTGTTGGCCCAGGTCGAGGGCGGGGCAATCGTGGAATCGTCCAAGCATACCGAGATTACCGATCTGGGTGAGGGCGTGGACGCGACGGGCCGCTTTTGCGAGGCGGCCGTTGAGCGCGTGCTCGCTGCGTGCCGCATGTTTGTGGACGAGGCTCGTGCCTTTGGGGCCGCGTGCATCTGCACCACCTGCACGAGCGCCGCGCGTGATGCGTCCAACGCAGCACTGCTGCTGGACGGCCTGCGCGATCTGGGGCTTGAGCCACAGGTGATTCCGGGCGAGGTCGAGGCACGCCTGACGTTTTTTGGCGTGGCGCACGACTTTGCCGGCGAGCGCATCATTGTTGCCGATTCGGGCGGCGGATCCACGGAGCTCGCGACGGGCGTCTATGCGCCGGAGCGTGGCGTCTTTGCGCTAGAAGGGACGCGCTCGCTGGACATTGGCTGCCGCCGCGTGACGGAGCGGTTTTTCTCGACGCTGCCACCCGCACGCGGCGAGCTTGCTGCCGCTGCCGCGTGGGCAGGCGAGCAGTTCGCCGCCTATTTTGAAGGCCTGCCCAGCGACTTTGAGCGCGCCGAGCGTCTGGTCGCGGTGGGTGGCACGGTGACTACGCTGGTGGCTCTGGTCCACGAGCTGGAACCGTACGATTCGAGCTTTGTTCACCTACGCGAGCTGTCGCTGGAGCAGGTCTCGGCCGCTATCGAGCGCATGTCTGTGTTGGACGCGGAAGGCATCGCCGCGCTACCGGGTGTACAGCCCAAACGCGCGGGCGTGATTCTGGCTGGTGCTGTGGTGATTCGCGAGCTCATGCGCGCCGGCGGCTACAGGGCGCTTACCGTGAGCGAGAACAGCTTACTCGCCGGCATGGCCGCCACCATCAACGAGACTCTCGACGGTGCAACCCCCACCATCGCCTGGACCCCGAGTCTGAGCACTCTTTAACCGTCTCCCTTTGAGTTGCGGTGAAATAGTTCCTAAATAAGCTGGTAAACGGTATAAACAGGATCTATTCCACCGCAACTTCTAAGGGACCGAAGCTGTCTTTTTAGCCCGTCCTAAATTAGTTGACTTTCTGAAGCGCGGGGCGGTGGGACGTCTGCGTATTTGCTGCGCAAATCCGCACCGGCTTCGGACGCCTGCTGGCGCCCTCGCCGGCTCGCTGCGGGCGCTGCGCGTCCGCTTGACGCTCGCCCCCCCCTCGCGGGTTCGAGTCCCACCGGCATCTAAAAGAAGTGAGCCCGCATCCCTTGGGGACACGGGCTCGAAAGCTCCATATGGTAGGGGCGGTGGGACGTCCGCGTATTTGCTGCGCAAATCCGCACCGGCTTCGGCCGCCTGCCGGCGCCCTCGCCGGCTCGCTGCGGACGCTGCGCGTCCGCTTGACGCTCGCCCCCTCGCGGGTTCGAGCCCCACCGGCGTCTAAAAGAAGCGAGCCCGCATCCCAACGGGACACGGGCTCGTAGGCAATAC
>DBFAZJ010000077.1:0-4024 GCA_048244295.1 Collinsella sp. | reverse complement strand
CTCACGGGCACAGTACTCGCTCCACTCGCGGCAGGCCAAAGCATAGCGCTCGCACGCCATAGTGAGGTACTGGTGCTCGACAGGGTCGTCCTTCTCTGGCACGCGCAACTCGATGATGTCCTTGAGCAGACCTGACTCCTGAACCTCGCGAGGGGTCACAGCGACCTTTGGCATACGCACGCGATCGGCGCGCTGGTCCATGGCCGCCTCGAACCTCTGCGGCGTGGCAGAGACCCCGACGACGATGGGCATCGCTGCACGGCCGTCGAGCCCATCAATGAGGCTGGCGTAGATCGTCGCGGTGCCGCGCTCGCTCGAGGCATTGGCCCCCAGACCGCGATGGGCCTCGTCTATGAACAGATAGAGGTTACGCTCCGGGTCCCTGATGGTGCGGTCAAGGATGTCCCAGAACACGCGGCCGGAGTTGGCCTCACTACCCTTGGTGAGCAGGCCGTTCTTACTGAGTAGGTCCTTACTGAGGAAATAGACGTGGCGCAGCTCGAGAATGTCGTGCGCGGCTCCGAAGTCGTTGGTAATTGTGACCAGGTGGCGCCTGTCAAGGATGCTGTCTGCTAGCTTGTCCGCCACGTTTGAGAAACGCACGCTCGTCTGCTCGTTCAGGCTCGGGGAATCCGAGAGCCAAAGAACGACGGCATTCTCGTCGGGCATGAGGCTCAGATCGTCGTCTCCGAAGAAGAGCGCTTCGATCGTCGCTGCGCACATGACCGTTTTGCCCGACCCCGTGGGAGATGCGAGGCATATCGAGGACAGCTCGCCGTCCTGCTCGTAGCGTCGGCGCATCGACTGCAACTTGTTCGCCAGGGTCGCGACCGCACCGGCTTGGAAATCCTTAAGTTCGACTCTCATGTTTACCTCACCGCATCCTCGGCGGCAATCTTGAACGATTGCAGGTAGTTCTCGTACAGGCGGACGACGTCGAGCCCAGGCAGTTGTGCCTTGACGGAGGCGTATCGAGCCGTGTCGTCCGTGATCACATAGGCGCACCCTATGCTGGCATTCTGCTTGACGGCGTCTATGAAAGCGCCGACCGAAGCAAAGTCGAAAAGGACGGCGTAGGCGTCGGCCATGGCAAAGCCCGGCTGCTCGTGCTTGATGATGCTGCCACGCGAACCAGCGCGCAGCCAGAGCAGGGGCGCAATCTCCTCGAAGGCCACGCCCAGCTCGACGGCGTCTGGGTCTTCGTAGGTGAGGTCAAAGAAGACGGCGTTTTCCTCGAAGCCGTCGGCCATGGGGAACTGATCTCTGACGGATGGGTCTTCGCTCTTTACCAGCTTATATCGTTTGCCCTTCAGTGATTTACCAGTTTTCCTGCTAACAATCTGAGCGTCCTCGTCCAACACATACTGATCCGATTTAAGAGTGTAGGTTCCTTTTACCGGCTCACCTTCGGGTGTCAGTCCGGTTATTGCAGAGCTAATTCTTGGCTTGGTTATGTTGCTACATATTCCAAGTCTTTCCCATTCCGGATCGCCTTGCCGGTAGCCCTGATTAGTTAATAATGCCGCTTCGCTTTCAGCAATTTCGTTATTTGTGATGCAAATCGCACGTCTCTTTCCACCATCTTGATGGTTGAGTCGCATAGCAGCGTGAGCCGTTGTTCCAGAACCTGCGAAGAAGTCGACAATCAAAGCGTTTGGTTTGTCGGAAACAAAAAAACGCAAGGTGTCTTCGACCGCATATAGCGATTTTGGAAATGAAAAATGTCTGTCCTTGCCAATAAAAGAACCAATCAAAGTCGTTCCATATGCGCCAGCGTCGTAAGCCTTGCTACGCCAGACAGTCGTAGCACGAGTTACCTTTCCATTTGCTTCGACAACTATTTTCGAACCGTCATCCCGTTTTCCAGTGATTTTCCAACGACCATCAGTTAGTTTGTCGACATAGTTTGCGCTTAAATAACGAAATACATATGGCTGATGCGGGTTGCTACAGGGAGTAACCCTAACAACTCCTTGATCAATTAAGTTCTGAAGCGATGTTGCCGTTAATCCCCAGTTCATCTCAACGCCATCTTCCCTAATTGGAAAGACGGCGGTTGCACCTTCGATAGCTGGAGCATCGGATAGTGGCTGTTGGGGAGCTAGCGCAGTTCCTATGCGAACAATTTTATGACTGGAGTCGTCGACGTAGATGGGATAAAACTGAGCTACGCCACCTTTCTTGGTGCCTCGCCTAGAAGCAAGGTCCGTTCTCCTAAGATACCACCATCTTACTTCTTCCTCGTCGCCTGTCCCCTCGGGGTGTTTGACGCATGCCGAGCCCAGCAATACGACGTAGGCATATTCATCAGAACGAGAAAAGAGGGAGTCTCGTTTCGCACCCGATGGATTAATGACAATGCTGACCATTTGAATGGACGCTTCGGGAAAAACTTGCTCCAGCAACAGCCCCAGTCTTAAATACTCCTTTTCGTCGATCGTCACGATGAGTACGGAATCGTTGGGGTTGAGCAGCTGCTTGGCGAGTTTGAGGCGGCGCTCCATGAAGGCAAGCCACTTGGAGTGGCGATAGGCGTCGGAGCCGTCGACGTAATCGTTGTTGTACTTCCAGTCCCGCGCGCCGGTGTTGTACGGCGGATCGATGTATATGCAATCCACCTTGCCCGCACAGGCGAAGGCCAGGGTCTCGAGTGCATGGTAGTTCTCGCCGTTGATGACCACCTGATAAGGCTTATCGCCACCGCGCTCGACACGCCCAGTCTCTTTGAGGCCAGCATAAATCGGCTGGTCATATTCAGCAACAGACACGACATCGTCGACAGCAACGGAGCGGGGCTCGCATTCGTTTTCGTCATATGAGGGCGATTGATATGGCTTTAGATCAGCAACCCCCCCCCGAACGGTATTTACCAACCATAGCAGTTGGGAGTTAGAGTCCTCTTTTTTACCACGCTCGGGAAGCACCTGTACGACATCGCCCTTCATGATAGGCTTGCCATAAAGGCGAAGTCGTTCTGGACGGTTGTGTTCAAATACAAGCCCAAACTGGCGCTGCGCCGCAAAGGCGCGAATGTCAGCGGCAAGCTGACGATCGCCCAGTTTAACCGCGCGATCAACGAGGTTTTGAACGACGGCCTGTGCTGTTTGAGACATTAGTTCTCCCCCTTGCACTTCTCGTCGATCCACTCGCGCAGAACTTTGGCAACGGTCTTGTCTTGACGCGCTGCGTACGACTTAAGAGCCCGCTTGTCCTCGCGGGTTATCGAGAGCGTGAACTTGTCCAGCTCCTTCGCGTTCTCCTTGAGTTGCGCTTCGGGCATGCGGGCCTCCTTTGTTCAGTTGTATTGATTTTATACGTAATTACGTAATTACGTATAAGAAAAAGCAAAAAGGCATCTACTGCTAAACGTTGACCTATTTGAGAAGCGTTTTTTGCCTAAAAGGTTGAGCGTTGACGGAATAATCCAAAACACAGGCTAAGAGGTCATTTTTAGAGCCCGTGCGTACGCGACATTAGACCCTCAAAAGGTCGTGAGTACAATCTGAGTACCAAGTCACGCGGCTTTTCGTCAACAACAACAATCGGCCGGTCAGCATCATTTCGCTAAAGATTGATGGAGCGGTTTGACGAATTGGAATTGAGCCGAAATCGTACCAGCAAACAATCATGCCAGCTAAACAGCTTAAGAGGTGCATCGGTCGGCTTGTAGGTGCTACGTACACGGGCGTGGACAGCAACCCATAGCATCCAAATAAAAAACGAGGGAGGCCGTATCCGACCTCCCTCGCAAAGGGCTATTTACTACTCCCACTCGATCGTCGCGGGCGGCTTAGACGTGATGTCGTAGCACACGCGGTTGGCGCCGGGGACCTCGGCAACGATGCGGCCGGAGATGCGGGCCAGCACGTCGTAGGGCAGCTTGGCCCAGTCGGCGGTCATGGCATCGCTGGACTCGACGGCACGCAGGATGATCGGGCGCTGATAGGTGCGCTCGTCGCCCATAACGCCGACGGACTTGATGTCGGGCAGGACCGCGAAATACTGCCAGCAGCTGTGCTCGGAG
>DBFAZJ010000076.1:0-5872 GCA_048244295.1 Collinsella sp. | reverse complement strand
GGCCTTTTGCACGTTGAGCTTTTCTTGGACCTCGGCAATCTCTTGGCGCAGGGCCTCCAGACGCTCCTTGGAGGCGTCATCGGTCTCCTTCATGAGCGCCTGTTCCTCGATCTGCAGCTGGGTGAGCTGACGCGTGGTGGCATCGATCTCGACCGGCATACTGTCGAGCTCCATGCGCAGGCGGCTTGCGGCCTCGTCGACCAGGTCGATGGCCTTGTCGGGCAGGAAGCGGTCGGCGATGTAGCGATCGGAGAGGTCAGCAGCTGCCACGAGCGCGCTATCGGTGATGTGCACGCCGTGGAAGATCTCGTACTTCTCCTTGAGGCCACGTAGAATCGAGATGGTGTCCTCGACGGTAGGCTCGCTCACCATAACGGTCTGGAAACGACGGGCGAGCGCCGCGTCCTTCTCGATGTACTTGCGGTATTCGTCGAGCGTGGTCGCGCCGATCGCATGCAGGTCGCCACGGGCGAGCGCCGGCTTGAGGATGTTGCCGGCGTCCATAGAGCCCTCGGTGGCACCCGCGCCCACGATGGTGTGGAGCTCATCGATGAACAGGATGACCTTGCCCTCGGATTTTTGCACTTCTTTGAGCACGGCCTTTAAGCGGTCCTCGAACTCACCACGGTACTTGGCGCCAGCGACCAGCGCGCTCATGTCGAGCTCGATGAGGTCGCGGTCGCGCAGGGTGCTCGGCACATCGCCGGCCACGATACGTTGGGCGATGCCCTCGACGATGGCCGTCTTGCCGACGCCCGGCTCGCCGATGAGCACGGGGTTGTTCTTGGTGCGACGGGACAGAACCTGGATGGTGCGGCGGATCTCGTCAGTACGGCCGATGACCGGGTCGAGCTTGCCGGCGCGGGCGAGGTCGCAGATGTTGCGACCGTACTGCTCCAGCGCCTCAAACTGGGTTTTGTCCTCGGCAGACGTCACGCGGTCATCGCCACGCAGCTCCTCGTAGACCTGCTCGATGCGCTCCTTGGTCACGCCGACGTCGCGCAGCACGCGGCCCGCGTCGCCCTTGTCCTCGGCAAGTGCCATCAGCAGATGCTCGGTCACCACAAAGCTGTCGCCCATCTTGGTGGCCTTCTTCTCGGCTTTTTCGATGACGCGGACGAGCTCGTTGGACAGACCCATCTGCTGGCCCTCGCCCGAAACCTTGGGCGCGCGGTCGATGGCATCCTGCGTGGAGCGTGCGAGCTGAGCCGGGTCGGCACCGATGCGCTCGATGATCACGGAGATATTGCGCTCGCCGGCACCGAGCAGGGCGGACAGCAGGTGAATCGGCTCCACCGCGCCGGCCTGCGCGTCGGCAGCCGTGCTCATGGCGGTCTGCAACGCCTCGCGCGACGTCATTGCTAGCTTATCGATTCTCATGGAATCACCTCTCTTGGGGTGGCCGCCCTACGGGGCGGCTTCACGTTGTTCGAGATGTATTGTTGCCAGCTTTGCGCGATCTTATACACAAATCTAAGTCTCTATATATAAGATTTTATGAGTGATTGATGGATAGGGTACTGAGATGTCAGCCCGCCGCTGCCCAGGCGCACTACCGTCTCGATCTGTAACATCTAGCAGCCATTTTTGATCCTAGATGTTACAGATCGAGAGAAAATGACCAGCGGCAACCGTTTGTCTCAATCTGTAACATCTACTCGGCAAATTAGGGTCTAACTGTTACAGATCGAGACAAACAGAAGACCACCGCAAAGGGGACAGGCACCTTTGTGGTGGTTCTCGGTTTCGACGTCCAGCTGTCACACGTTATGAGATTAAAATTGAATCGTTAGCTGAGATTATTCATTTGTCATCGAGCTTGCCTGCTCTTTCTCTCGAGGAGCGCATATGAAGCCGCCTCATTCCACCGGCCGCAACGTCATCGCCATTCTCGCCATACCCATCGTGATACTCTTCCTTATCGTCGCCACGCCCTTTTCCCTTGGTATCGCCTCGCCCTTCGATTTATGCGGAATGGTCAACGCCGGCTCGCGTGCCACCTCGCTCTCCTTTATCTGTCGCGGCGTGTTCTACGAAGATGGAATTCCCACCGGAATTTGGCGGTCAAAGTTACCGCTGCTCGGAACGATTGATGGATGCTTCCCCCATTTCAGCCTTGAACCTCAGACGATGAATTATTTGATCGACGACCAGCCCCTCGACTCCATCACCCTCGCCTACGACTATGCTCCAAACACCGACGAGTGCCACATGAACCAAGTCCTCGATAAGCTACTTGGGCAGTGCGGGCTCATCGACGAGACCGGTCGAATCATCAATAATGACCCGAAGCTGATGCGAACAGAACTCCGCCGTGTCGGAAAAATCAAAGGGCGAAGTATGGCTGCCTACTGGCAGGCCTGGGCAATACGCGACAAGAGTGAATTCGGGCACAGCACCTATATGGTCACCGTCTACACCAGAGACGGAATCAAGGACAATGTTGACGATTTCGCGTCATCCAAACTCGGCATCCCCAAAACAACCAAACCCGCCAACCCGGATGAAATTCTGTAGAGGCGCTCATTGGAATGTCGCTCAACGCGCACACCGACATTGAGCTCACCCCCACCGCCACAAAGGTACCTGTCCCCTTTGTGGCGGTTTTCGACAAAAAGAAGCCGCCCCATTAACAGAGGCGGCATCAAGCAGGTCTATTTATTAGCGTCCCTCAAGACCCAACGAGAACGCAGAAATGTAGCCCGGGGCTTATCCTTTCCCGAACGCGACCCTCGCGAAGCGCGTGAGCGGGCGGGAAAGGGTAAGCCCCGGGCGGACAATTAAGCGCGTTACTCGGCAGCGGCCTTGAACTTGTTGTAGTTGATCAGGCAGCCGGCCTTGACGATGGCACGCTCCTCTGCCGTCATATCGGCAATGTAGAGCTCAATCTGCTCGACCGCACCGTCGGCGCGCACTACGTAGGCGGCGATGTCCTTTAGGTCGCCGTCGAGCACGGCGCGGATACCCGGCACAAAGACGTAGTCGCCCACCTCAAAGTTGGGCTCGGCCTCCATCTGGAAGGGCACCATGCCCCAGTTCATCACGTTGGAGCGATAGCGCTTGGTGGCGTACTCGTGGACGATGTTGGCCAGACCGCCAATTACGCGCTGGCAGCTCGCGGCCTGTTCGCGGGCAGAACCGTCACCGGGCTTCTTGGCATAGAGCATGGAGCCGTACTCAGTCGCCTTGGCATCGGCCACGACGCCCGCACCGGCCAGTGCCTCAAACACGCTGGCAAGCTCGGCATCGAGTGCTGACAGGTCACCCGCGGACTCGCCGGCCACGCGGCGCTTCTCCACGGCGTCGACCTCCTTGGAACGGCCCACGTAGGCCGGGTCGCGGCGGCTGAGCGTAAACTCGGCCAGCCCCAGCGGATTGGAGCGGAAGGAGCTCGTCTCGCCCGAGGGGATGAGCTCGTCGGTCGTAGTGACCGGGTCCATGATCTTGGAGCACACCTTGAGCAGGATGTCATCGCCGAGCGGCTCCATCGCGGGCCACGGCTTGATGTTGGGGCCTTCGACCAACTCGTCGGCAGGCTCCGCCTTGCCAAAGCCCCAGTACACACGCTTTTTGTACGGCGCGTCGTCAAAGGTGTACTCGCAGGCCTCGTCCCAAGTCTCCTCGGGCAGGTCGGTCGCCGGCGTCAGGACGCCGCCATTGGCAGCCGTCGCCGCAATGGAGCGGGCGTCCATCAGGGCCACGGCGCTCAGCTGGCCATTGCCCGGCTTGGAACCCTCGCGGTTGGGGAAGTTGCGCGTAGTGTGGCGGATCGAAAGGCCGTTGTTGGCGGGCGTATCGCCGGCGCCGAAGCACGGGCCGCAGAACGCCGTGCGAACGATCGCACCGGCCTCCATAAGGTCGTAGATATAGCCACGGCGCGTAAGTTCGAGCGCCACGGGCTGGCTTGTGGGATAGACCGACAGCGAGAACTCGCCGCAGCCGGTGTTGGCGCCCTTGAGCACGCGGGCAGCCTGGACCACGGAGTCGTAGTTGCCGCCCGAGCAGCCGGCGATAACGCCCTGCTGCACGTGCAGCTTGCCGTCGACGATCTTGTCGAGCAGGCTAAAGTGCGTCTTGCCCTCGCCGATCTTGGCGGCCTCGAGCTCCACCTCGTGCAGGATGTCCTCGAGATTCTCGTTGAGCTCGTCGATCTCAAAGCCATTGGAAGGATGGAACGGCAGCGCAATCATGGGCTTGATGCTCGACAGATCGACCTCGACGCAGCCGTCGTAGTAGGCAACATCGGCGGGCTTGAGCTCGCGGTAGTCGTCGCCGCGGCCGTGCATGGTCAAAAACGCATGCGTGTCCTCGTCGGTGGCCCAGATGCTCGACAGGCAGGTGGTCTCGGTGGTCATGACATCGACGCCGTTGCGGTAGTCGGTCGTCATGCTCGCGATGCCCGGGCCCACAAACTCCATGACCTTGTTCTTGACGTAGCCCTTGGCAAAGACGGCGCGGATGATGGCGAGCGCCACATCGTGCGGGCCGACGCCGGGGCGCGGGGCACCCGTGAGGTAGATGGCCACAACGCCGGGGTAGGCGACATCGTAGGTATCGCGCAGCAGCTGCTTTGCCAGCTCGCCGCCGCCCTCGCCTACGGCCATGGTGCCCAGGGCGCCGTAGCGGGTGTGCGAGTCGGAGCCCAGGATCATCTTGCCGCAGCCGGCGAAGTTCTCGCGCATAAAGGAGTGGATGACGGCGATGTGCGGCGGGACGAAGATGCCACCGTACTTCTTGGCCGCGGAAAGGCCAAAGACGTGGTCGTCCTCATTGATGGTGCCGCCCACGGCGCACAGCGAGTTATGGCAGTTGGTGAGCACGTAAGGCAGCGGGAACTGCTCCATGCCCGAGGCGCGCGCCGTCTGGATGATGCCGACAAAGGTGATGTCGTGGCTCGCCATGGCGTCGAAGCGAATCTTGAGCGCCTCGGGGTCGCCGGACGTATTGTGTGCCTGGAGGATCGAATACGCGATGGTGCCGCGCTTGGCATCCTCGGGCGTCTGCGTAATACCGCGCTCGGCAGCCTCGGCCTCAGGCACAACCTCGCTGCCGTTACGCAGGTAGATGCCGTCCTCGTACAGCTTGACCATACTGTCTCCCACTCTGCCCAAAAGATTTGGACGCATAGCATACATTCGTCCAATATCGTGCCATAGAACGGTTGCCAGCGGGTTACGAATCTCGGCGTTCACTTTATCTCAGTAAAGCACAGGGCGATATTGGCGCAAGGAGTGTCCCAAAGTGCCGGCACAGAAGGAACGTCCCCAAGTGCCAGCCAAAAATGGGAGTGGATAACCTCCCGTTTCTAGCCCTCAAGCGGACCAAAAGTGGGAGATTATCCACTCTCATATTGTTAGGATTTGCGTCGTAGAGCCGCCGTAACTAAAGATCGGTTCCCGCGCCCAAAAGCTTGCGCATGACCTGTTCGGGGTTAACCGAGCCGTCGCGCGGGGCCAGGGCGGTGATCTTCTTCTGCATCTTGTACTCGTGCAGCTCGTCCTCGAGCTGACGAACACGGGCGCGAAGCTTCTCGTTCTCGCGCTCGCGCTCCTCAGCACGCTCCTTCATATCGAGGATGCGCACCACGCCGGCAAGGTTGATGCCCTCGTCGGTCAGCTGGTTGATGAGCTCCAAGCGCTCGATATCGGCACGCGAATACAGGCGCGTGTTGCCGCCCGAGCGCTGGGGATTCACCAAGCCTTTGGACTCGTAGACGCGCAGAGTCTGCGGGTGCATGCCGGTCAGCTCGGCCGCCACGCTGATCATGTACAGCGGTTTGTTCCTATTGTCCTCGGCCATGCTACCTGACCCCTTTCCGTCTCGTTATCGTCCATCATAAGCCCGCGGGCGCGGGCGTGCGCCACGACCGCCC
>DBFAZJ010000075.1:0-6932 GCA_048244295.1 Collinsella sp. | reverse complement strand
GCTTGACCTCGTTGTTGTACTTGGTCTTCAGACGCGGCACATACTTCTCTTCTGCCATTGTTCACTCCTTCTTGGGGTTTTAAGCACGGGGCGTGGCCACGGTGGGTTGTCCTCGTGCCTCCTGGCTGCATCCGCGCCGCTCATGGCATTTCGCGGTTTGGACTCGACGCAGCAGGAGCCGACAAAACAATCGGTACTATACGCGCATCGGGAGCGTATTTCCAGAAAAACCTCGTCTGCCTGCACAACTCCACAACTCCCCCGCACAAATGGGTCCCAAAAAGCAGTTGCGGTGGAATAGGGACTGTTTGGCAACCTAACAGGCTTAAACAGTCCGTATTTCACCGCAACTTATTGGTGGGGATGCGATTAGCGCTTGCGGGGGACGAGTTTGGTGCGGCGCAGGTGAATCATCTCGGCGGCGATGGAGATGGCAATCTCCTCGGGGTCCTCGGCCTCGATGGCAACGCCGATCGGCAGGTGCAGCTCGTCGATCTGGTCCTGCGTAAAGCCTTCCTGCTCCAGGCGGGCACGCACAAAGGCCGTCTTGCGGCGCGAACCCAGACAGCCCAGGTAGGCAGGCTTGGCGTGCATGGCCTGAATCACCACGTCGATATCGGACTTGTGGCCTGCTGTGGCCACGACCACCAGGTCGCGCGGGCCGATGGGGCACTGCTCGCTCAGGTTCTTGTAATCGACCAGGCGACGATCGTAGACACCGGGCACCCATTCGGGCGTCAACGTGCCGGGGCGGTCATCGCAGGCCACGACGGCAAAGCCCGCCGCCGTGAGCACGCGCGCCGTCGCGGCGCCCACGTGTCCGCAGCCAAAGATGTAGGTCAGGCCCTCGGGGCAGAGCGTCTCGATGTGCGCCGCGGGAATCTCAGAGGCAGCGTTGGTGTAGGTAACGTTACTCCCCTCCTCCACCAGTGAAAGCCCGGGGCAGCCCGCAATGGTATGGCGCGATGCCTCGCCATGGTACTCGGCCACATCGCCCTCGAGCGCGCTCGCGATAAACGGCTTAAAGTCGATGACGAAGTCGCCGATGCGCCGATAGACCAAGACGTCGGCAATTTCCTGGAACAACGGTGCCTGGATCGCATCCAGATGCAGATAGCACAGGCAGATGGCTCCGCCGCAGATCATACCGGTATCGGAGTTCTCGCCGCCCATGGTGTAGCGGACCAGACGCGATTGCCTCGCGGCCAGCAGCTCTCGCGCCTCGTCCAGCGCAAAGAGCTCGATCTTGCCGCCGCCGATGGTGCCCGCCTGGCTACCGTCGGCAAAGACGGCCATCCAGGCACCCACACCGCGCGGTGACGACCCCGCCGTGCCGGCCACGACCGCCAGCTCGCACGTCTCGCCAGCACGCAGGGCGGCAAGCGCCGCATTCACAACATCGAGCTTTTCCATTGCCGCCTTCTATCCTCTAAAGATATCGGTGAGCATAGTGAGTGCCTCGAGCACGCCGCCGCCGACCGACGTCGCCTTGTCCGAAATATAGTTGATATAGCTGGCATCGCCGCGCGGATCGACATCGGCGCATTTAAAGCCCTCAGTCACCTGCACGCCGTTCGCCAAAAGCCCGCGCAGGCAGCCATCGATCTGCGTGCACATGGGCGTATCGTCCGCGTAGCCAATCACGTCTCCGGCGCTCACGATGTCGCCGATTGCGCGGTCGGACCGAAACACGCCGGCGGCGGGGCTGTGGATAACGCGCTCCTTGCCATAGCCGGCGATCACGCCCGGCACGCCCGTGTTGGGCTGGGGCGAGCCCTGGGTAATGACGCGGCCCAAAAAATGCCCGCGCATGGTCTCGACCACGGCGTCGCAATCGACCGGCGCGGTAAAGCCCGGCCCCACGGCGATGACGGTAGGCGCCATGTCGCGCGTGGTGCCCAGGTTGCGCTTGGCCAAAATCGCGTCGACCACAGCCGCGGGTTTAAGCTCATCGAGCATCTTGGCCTGAGGGTCCACCACGACGGCAACATCCCCCGCTTGGGTAATCTCGAGCGCCTCTGCCGGCGTCTGTGCCAAGCGAGCGCGAATGCCCTCGACCTGGACCTCGCCCAGGCGAATAGCCTCGCAAAAACTGATTGTGCGACGGATGCACGTGGGAATCGCAATATCGGCCATAACGACCGACACGCCGGCGCGCACCAAGCGAGCGGCGACGCCCGTGGCGATATCGCCGGCGCCGCGAACATAAACGAGCATTCCCGGGGCACCTCCCTGTGCTACGGTTTGAGCAGAGCAAAAGCGGTTCGACCGCACTCTGATGATTATTTATTATCACAGTATTATACGGCGGTGAACAGATGGAAACGGTTAGCGGCAATCTTGCCTCGGCGCTCAAGATCGAGCCGGGCATTACCGCGATTATCGGCAGCGGTGGCAAGTCGACCTTGCTGAAGGCGCTGGGTCTCGAGCTCATGCGCGCTGGCGGCAGGGTGCTCCTCTGCACCACCACGCGCATGTTCCCCGTCGCCGGCGTGCCATGGGACGGTTCGAGCCGTCGCCTGGACGCCGCACCTTGGAAGCCGGGGACCCTGCATGTTCCCGGCTGCACCTGCGAGGCATGCGCGGGGCTTGTGCGGGGAAGCATCTGCCAGGCAGGCGTCTTGGACCCCCAGACGGGCAAGCTCTCCTCCCCTGCCGAGCCGCTCGACCAGCTGGCGCAGCGCTTTGACTACGTCCTGGCCGAGGCGGACGGCAGCAAGCGGCTCCCGCTCAAGGCCCACGCCCCGTGGGAGCCGGTCGTTCCCGCCGGCACGGCCAACGTCATCTGGCTCGTCGGCGCCTCGGGGCTCGGCAAGCCCATCAACGAAGCCATCCACCGCCCCGAGCTCTTTTGCGAGCGTTGCGGCTGCGAGCTCACCGACATCGCCACGCCCGAGCGCGTCGCCCAGGTGCTCAATTCCGAGATGCAGGCGCTGGGACTCAGCACCGCGCGCGTCATGCTCAACCAAGTCGACACGCTCAGCGACCCCACGATGGCCGACCGCTTCGAGGCAGCCCTCGACCACCCCCTCGTCGCCACCAGCCTCAAATAGCCGGCGCTGCCCCAGCAGACCTATAAGTTGCGGTGGAATAGTTCCTGAAACGGCCCATTTGGCGGCTAAACAGGAACTATTCCACCGCAACTGCGGAGGGAAATCCGGTGATCTTCCTGCTAGCGGGGCACGTAGCGACCGGGCTGGGCTCCGGTGGGCTCGCCATCGCGCGCCACCAGCACGCCGTTCACAAACACAGCCTTGGCGCGACCATGCGCCTCAAAGCCCTCGAGCGGCGTGTAGTCCACGGCCTGATGCTGCGTCGCCGCGCTTATGGTCCAGCGCGCCTTTGGATCCCACACACACACATCGGCATCGGAGCCCTCAGCAAGACATCCCTTGCGCGGATACATGCCAAAGACGCGCGCCGGGTTCTCGCTCATCAAGCGGCACAGATCCTCGGGTCCCAGCTGTCCCTCAAAGCTCGTGGCGATCGCGACGGGGCGATGCTCCACACCGGGCCCGCCGTTGGGAATCGCGCGGAAATCGTCGCGCCCGCGGTCCTTTTGCCCGTGCAGGTTAAAGCTGCAGTGGTCGGTTGCAATCGTATCGATCTCGCCGGCCACAAGCGCCTCGCGCAACGCGGCACGGTCACCGGCATGGCGCAGCGGCGGACTCATCACATACTTGGCGCCGGCAAAGCCGTCCTCTCCCTGCTCCAGATAGCAGGTATCATCGAGCATCAGATACTGAGGGCATGTCTCGACATAGATGTTCTTCTGCCCGCGCGCTTTGGCAGCGCGAATAGCCTCGAGCCCCAGCTTGGTCGAAAGGTGCACCACGTTGACCGGAGCGTCCCCGGCCAAGTGTGCCAGATACAGTAGGCGGCTCACGGCCTCGGCCTCACACACATCCGGACGGCTGAGCGCATGCCCCTCGGGCCCATGAATCCCCTGCTCGTACACGCGCTTCTGCAGTTCATTCACCAGCGTACCGTTCTCGCAATGCACGCACAGGATACCGCCAACGCGCTTGAGCTCCTCCAGCACCTCGAGCGTCTCGGCATCGTCCAAGCGCAGGTGGTCATAGGCAAAGTAGGTCTTAAACGACGACACGCCCGCCTCGCGCATGGCCGAAAGATCGGCGCGGTTGCGTTCATTCCACTCGGCGAGTGCCATATGAAACGCGTAGTTGGCCGTGCAGGTTCCGTCGGCGCGGCGATGCCACTCGGCCAAGGCGTCGGGCATGGTCACGCCGCGATCGGCCGTCGCGTAGTCCACGATGGTCGTCGTACCGCCGCAGGCAGCCGCACGCGTACCGGTCTCAAAGCTATCGGCTGTCCAATCCATACCGGTCCAGCACTGCATGTGCGTGTGGCCGTCGATAAAGCCGGGGAACACCCAACAGTCGGTAGCGTCCTGGACGGTATCGCCCTCGCCCGGCTCGATTGCCGCGGCAATCCACGCAATCTTGTCGCCCTCCATGGCAAGATCGGCGCGGCGAAGCCCCTGGGGCGTCACGAGCGCGCCGTTTTTGATGATGATCATGTTGCTCCTTATTGATTAATACAGTTGGCCACGCGATCAAAATACGAGCAGGCCGCGATATGCTCCGTTATGCGTCGCTGTCCCTTGGCGGTATCGACGTCCCACAGCTCGTAGGCACGCGCCTCGACCAGCACCACGTCGGTACGGTCCTTGAGGATCGAACCGCCGCCGTCCTTGCCCTCAAGACACATAAGTGCATCGAACAGTTCCGCCGGAAAGAGCACCGGGCTCGAAGGCTCACCGTTGCACGCAAGACGCACCGGATGTTTGTGGCCACACTCGTCAAACGCACGAACCATAGCCTCAAAAGAACCCGAACTCACGAGCGGCTGGTCGCCCGGCAAAAAGAGGCAACCTTTCCAGTTGCGTTCGACTCCCCACGAAAGGCCCGCACGGACGCTTTCGCTGCGCAGCTCGCCATCGTGCCGCACGCACGGGCAATGCTTGTCCTCGCAAATCTGGGCGACCTCGGGCCAACGCGTCGAAACCACGACGTCAAAGCCCCGGGGAACCGAATCGATGGTCCGGGCAATCAGCGGCTCGCCATAGATATCGGCAAGCATCTTGTTAGAGCCAAACCGCTTGCCCTCGCCCGAGGCCATAATCACGCAACCGAGTTTCATCTCCGCAAACCTCCCCTGGCCGCCTTGGACACCATAGTTGCTATACCCACCATACCAAGCTCACACTCCGTCGGAACGGGCATGCGCTCGTTTTCCAGCGAACGCCCCTTGGCTCTCCATAGCACAAAGGAGGGCACCCCGCGACGCAGGGCACCCTCCTCAATGGTGCAGATATGCCTACTCAGCGTCGCCGGTAAACGTGGTACCGGTCTTGCCGGCAAGACCGTCACGCGCCTTCTCGAGCAGCGTGATGAGCGCCGTGCGGCCCGGCTTGCTCTCGGCAAACGTCGAGGCGGCCTGGACCTTGGGCAGCATGGAGCCGCGACCGAACTCGTTGGCCTCGGACAGACGCTTTACGTCAGCGGCAGTCAGCGTGTCGAGCCACTGCTCGTGGTCGGTGCCAAAGCCAATGGCGACCTTTTCCACGGCCGTCAGGATAATCAGGGCATCGGCGTCGAGCTGCTCGGCGAGCTTCTCGGCCGCAAAGTCCTTATCGATGACGGCGGCAGCGCCCTTAAGGTGGTTGCCCTGGGCCTTGGTGACGGGGATGCCGCCACCGCCGCAGGAGATCACCACGTGGTTGGACTCGACGAGCGACTTAATGGTATCGAGCTCGACGATGTTCACGGGCTTGGGCGAGGCAACCACGCGACGGAAGCCCTGCTTCTCGTCATGGATGAACTGATAGCCGCGGTCGGCCTCCAGCTCCTTGGCCTCGGCCTCGCTCATCCACGGACCAATCGGCTTGACCGGGTCGGCAAAGGCCGGATCGTCCGCCGCAACCTCGACCTGGGTGAGCACGGTGGCGACACCCTTGTCGATATTGCGGTCGAGCATTTCCTCGCGCAGCGCATTTTGCAGTTCATAGCCAATGTAGCCCTGGCTCATGGCGCCGCAAACGGACAACGGACAGGGAATGTACTTCTGAGGATTAGAACGCGTGAGCTCGGCCATCGCGTTGGCGATCATGCCCACCTGGGGGCCGTTGCCATGCACGACGACGACCTCGTTACCCTCCTCAATCAGGTCGACAATGGCCTTGGAAGTCGTCTTGACGGCCTCCATCTGCTCGGGAAGGTTGGCGCCGAGGGCGTTTCCGCCCAAGGCGACAACAATACGCTTAGCCATTTCTCAACCCGGCTTTAGGCCTGGAGCCAACGGGCGGTGTTGCGCCCGTCGAGGGCCTTGAGGGTAGCGGCGGGATCGGCAACCTTCTGCAGGAACATCATGGCTGCGATGGCGTACGGCTTGTAGCTGGCCTCCTTGTACATGCCCACGCGGTGCATGTCGAAGACGTCGGCGTTGACCTCGCCGTGCTCGCAGGAGACACCGGAGATGTCGGCGGGCAGCGGGTGCATAAAGATGGTGTCCTGGCCGTTGGCAGTCTTCTCCATGAGCTCGGTCGTGGAGCACCAGTCCTGATGGGTGGCGTTCTGGGCGAGCAGCTCCTTCTCGAGCGCTGCGATGCCGGCGTCGTCGCCCTCGGCGTACAGGTTGGTGCGCTTCTCCATGGCGGCAAACGGAGCCCAGCTCTTGGGGATCACGATGTCGGCGCCATCGAAGGCCTCGGCCATGGTGTTGACCTGCTTAAAGGTGGTGCCGGACTCGGCGGCATAGCCCTTGGCGCGCTCGACGACCTCGGGCATGAGGTCGTAGCCCTCGGGGTGAGCCAGGGTGACGTCCATGCCAAAGCGGGGCAGCAGGCTGATCAGCGACTGCGGGCAGGACAGCGGCTTGCCGTAAGAGGGCGAATAGGCCCAGGTGACGGC
>DBFAZJ010000074.1:0-5927 GCA_048244295.1 Collinsella sp. | reverse complement strand
GACCGAGGTCTGCGCGCCGAGCGACACGGGCGCCGCCATCACGCCCTTGCCACCAGTTTCCTCATTTTCGATCTCATACTCGTAATAGACCATCGGAATCGTGTAGAGCACGGCCTTGTCACCCTCGCCGGCATGCGACTCGTAGCTTACGCTGGTGCTGACCGTGCGTTCGCTCTGGTAGTCATAGCTTCCCTCGGCGGCAAAATCAACCGAAGCATTCACCGCAACCAACGGCGGACCGGTCTGCACCTCGACGGCAACGCCCAGCTCGGCACCGATGGTGTAGCCCTCGGTTTTCCCCGCTGCCGTTCCCTCGCCGTATGACGTGCCGCCCAACACCAGATAGCCGTATGCCTGCTCCAGATCCTCAACATAGGGCGCATCCTGCAGCACGGCAAGCACGCGCGGGTTGGTATAGACCTTGTAGCGGTCCTTGTACGTGATCTTGACGCTGGCGTTGTCGACATCGGGCAGCGCGAGCGAGATAAATGTGCCGTAGGTAGTGCCGCGACGGTTGCTCTCGCTAATCACCTGCTCCTCGCCGCGGCGCACCTTTCCGTTCTCGTCGAGCGAAAAATGCGAGGCGGTCATCCAATAGTAGTCATCGTTCTTGCGCAGGTCCTCGTCGCGGTGCTTGCCCACCACGGCGATAAAGCTCTCGTTATAGCGGTCCGAACCCGAGACGCTGCCCGCCTTGACGTCGCTGATCCACACCTGCTCTATACCCTTGTGGTCATGCTTGTTGCTGCTGTTGTATTGCTGACCGCTCATGCTCATGGTTCCGACCATGGACCCCAAGCCCTGAGCCCCGCTCTGTGCCGTGTTGCAGGCAAAGTCGCGGAACACATCGCCGCCCACGAGCACCTCGTCGACCGCCAGCTGCTCGGACAGGCCGTCAAGGTTGGCAGTGGCAAGGGCAATAGGCGCCAAGGTGCACGGATAGCGCTTATCCTGAGCGCTATCCTTCCATGCGCTGTTGGGCACATGCATCAGCCCATAGGAGGCGAGGAGGCCGTCTCTGTATTCCTTGCAATCGGAAAGCTTGAACTCGCCAGACTCCGAGTCAAAATACGCGTAGCGGTACAGCGCGCCGTACAGCCCCTTGCTGCCGTCAGAAGCGCCGTAATCAAAAGCGCTGCGTTGCCAGTCATAGCCCGCAAAAATAAGGCCCGTGACGGTTTCACCCGTCTTCTTTCCTTCTTCATCGTAGGCGGCAAACGTGCCGAACGTCGCATTCGCAGCGACCATGGTCTTGCCGTTCGCGGAGAGGGAGATTGCGCCCGCGTCGCCCAGAGCATCGACATGGACGAGCGCACCCTTGGATGCATCCCACGAAAACAGCTCGCAATGCGTCGACTTATCAATATTCTTCTTGCCGTAGGGTGCCGAGACCACGATGGCGAGGTCATCGCAAAAATCGCGATCGAGGTCGCCGGCCGCTAGCGAAACGACAGGAGCTGACTGAAGCTGCGTCCAGGAGTCGTTCCCGCCCTTGTTGTGCGTGGTGTAGTCCGCGGCGTTACCGGCATCGATCTTGACGACGCTTTGCTTCCAGTTGCCGCCCTCCAAGTCATACATGTCGACTACAGCCTTGCGCACGCCGTTCTCGTCGACATAGCAGCCCGCGTAGACAAAAAGCTCGTCGACGCCGTCGCCATCGACATCGCCCGCCTCGACATCAAAGACGGCGTCGTGCTCTTGCAGGTAACCGGCATCCAGGTACTTAAAACGGCCTTCGTACATCATATTAGTGTTGACCGTCACCGGCAGGTGTGTGTCGAGAGTGCGCGTACGCCCGTTGCTAAACGAGTAGAGGACCAGCTCAACCTTTCCGGCGTATGACTTGCCGTCAATCGTCGTGGAGGAACTGTCGCCGTAGGCACGGAGCTCGGCAACGCGGCTCTTTTTGCCCGTGCTGGCGTCGCTGCAGAACTCAACACTCGTGGCGTGAATGCCCGAGAAACCGTTGTTGTCGTTGGCGAGTACTGTTGAGGACTCATTGTTGCTTAGGTACGACCAGGTGCCGCCACCGTAGTCGCTATGCTTGTAGAGATCGCTGTTCGTATCGAAGTTGTTGACGTTTTGCCAGAACTTTGCGGCGCCCCACACACTTCCATAGCCATCGAAGAGTTTGCTGCTGCCGCCAATGTCACCGCGCTCGACGTTCTCGAGCTTGTCGCGCAGAGTGTAGCGATTGCCATGGCTACCGTTAGCTGCCATATAGACCTCGCTGCGCGTGGCAAACGTCGTGAGGGTATCAGTGGAATAGGGGCCAACGGTATCGGCCGGAATGTCCTCGCTCGTGCCCAGACCCAGGGCTTGATAATCCTGCTCGGTCATATCGGTGATTGCGGGCGCGTCTGCCGCCTGGGCAACCTGGGGCGTGGCCGTGAAGCAGGCGACGCTCGTGGCGATCAACGCAGCAAGCGCCGCCGTCCCAACAAGCGGGATTTTCGACAGCCTACGGATACGGGGGTGTGGAACGTACATGAGGGACCTCGCTTTATTCGAGTGGAGTGGACTCATTTTTGCAAATGATACATCCGATGCCCGATATCACGTGTCTCATTTTCGCCAACGGCGTGTCTCATTTTTGAGAATCCGAGATGCCGCGGAAATCTTATCCCAGCTCAAAGGCCATTTCTGGGACGTATTTTCCGTCGAGTGCCTCATCGGGAAACTGCATCCCATTTCAAGCGTCGATTCTGGGACGCACTTTCCCCTTAGACCCTCAACCGGAAACCGCATCCCACTTTGAGCGCAAATACCGGGATGCATTTTCCGCTTGAGCCTCATTGGGAAACGGCGTCCCACTTTGAGGGCTGATTGTGGGATGCATTTTCCGGTTTTGCTCTCATTGGGAAAATGCATCCCGTTTCTTGACCGAATAATGGGACGCAATTTCCCGTTGGAGCGCCTTTGGGAAAGTGTGTCCCACTTCGACCGCCCAGAGTGGGATGCACTTTCCGCAAAGCACCTCAACGGGAAACTACGTCCCATTCCAAAGGCAAATTCCGGGACGCATTTTTCGAAAGCCTGCCCATCCGGAAAGCCCGTCCCACTTTGGACGCATCCGGGCACGGAACCATCGACCTATCAGGCCTCCCATCAATAAAGAGGCGTCCTCCCGGACGGCGGGGCACGAAGTTCATCGCGAGTTCCGCACGCAAAGAAGGCCACTTAATGTGGCCTTCGTCTTGCGCAGGACTGTAGAGCAGGGAACTTCGTGCCCGCCGCCCGGGGGGCGTTGCGTTTAGAAGATGGATCCAATGTGCTCTCCGTGCGAGCAGGACTGTAGAGCAGGAAACCTAATATTCCGCCGCCGCGCGGGCGAAACATTTTGAAGATGGACCTAGCGTTTATTCCTTCGGGACAAGATCAGCGCAGCCATGAAAGCGATAATCGCTAGCGTTAGCAGCGTCAAAAGCAGAGCGAGCGAGTTGTCGCCCGTCGCAGCCAGGCCAAACAGGCTGGGCTTTTTGGAGTCAGCAGGCTGCGCAGGAATTGTTTCGCCATCGTCCTCGGCGGTGATCTCCCAGCGGACGGTCTTGCTCGCGTCGGCAAGCTCGTTACCCACCGACGTCGGGACACTCAGCTGCAGATTGAGCACCGTGCTGCCATCACTCGTAAACGTTGCGACCTGCGTGGGATAGGCAAACACGCTGCCCGGCGTTCCCGTCTGGAGCCAACCTACAGACGCATCGCCCGCCGACGCCGTTAAGGTGATGGGCGACAGCAGATGTGCCGTCTCGTGATCAACAACGGCCCGAACAAACACGCGTACCTGGGACTTTACGCCTGTGGCACGGACCTCAATCTGCTGCTCGCGCGCATCGCCGGGCATTAGGTCTTTAAAGGCTGGAAACAGATCGGGCTCCCCCGAGGAGGCCGTCGCCACCGATACCGTCAGCTGGCGCGCATCTCCGTCATAGGCAATCGCGGGGGTATCGGCAAACGCGCGGGCAGGAACGGCGAGCGCGACCATGCAGAGAATGGCCGCGACCACGCAACGCACGGAGCGCGCAACGCCTTTGCGAATCGGGAATGCCATACTCACGCACCTCCGTGCGGCGGCACCAGCACGCCATCTTTGACCGTACAGTTCCATGCCTCGGTGACCGCATCGTCGGGCGTGGACTGAATCGCCTGGGTCGAAATGTCGACGACTAGGTTTTTACCGTCTGCCTTCTTCTCGGACACGCTCTTGATGAGCACGCCCGTCTTGTCGAGCGGCTTAACAGAAGACGTCCAGTAGTAGAACCCGTCGCTCGCAAGAACCCAAGACGAAGGTCTGTTAGTGGCGGAGGCATCGCCTTTATCGCCCCACTCAATGGTGTAGTCGGTGCCGGCAACCGGCTCATCCCACAGGCGCGCGCCATCCTTATCCTGCCAGTAGATATCCACCGCGACACGCAGGTATGCCGGAGCCGAGCCCGTGTTTTTTACCGAGACATCCCTTTTCACGTTGTCCTTGAGCGTCTCGTCCACCGAAGGCGACACCGAGCCAAAGCCAAACTCGTTGACGAGCACGCCCGTAACCGAAAGCCACGCAAAGGTGCCGACGACGCCGGCCAAAAGGAGGACGCCGGCAAGGAGGGCGACGATCCGCTTGCGCTTAGTCATCCTTGTCCTCCCTCCTCGGCGCGCCGTTTTCCCAAACATTCTTGGCACGCGAGCCGCCATCGACCCATTTGTCCTTCGCGCGCGTGTTGACGCACGTCACCACCGCATCGCCCGCGCTCGAGGCGGACGAGATGGTCAGCTCGGCAGATTTACCGGGCGCCTTGCCCGGCGTGCTCAGCTCGCCCTCGTAGCGCCATGCCCAATTCGTGTCTTCCTCGACGGTATAGATGCCCGTCGGCGCGGCGAACTGCACGCTGCCGACATACCAGGTCTCACCGTTTTCCTGCTGCCGCTTATCGACCTTCACCTCGGCCACGCGTGTCTCGGGAGAGGCTCCCTCCGCCGTCTTCGTCACCTTAAAGCGGAACGTCTGTCCCATGGCGCTGGCATCGGTGGTCTTTTTGACGATCGTCAGCGCATGGGTCTTGGCGAAGTTGAACACGGCATTGCCGGGAGCCTGCCCCCCTTCGCCCGTCTTCTTGGACTCCAGGCGGTCGGCCAAGTCGAACGAACCGTTACCCGAGCCCAGGCTGTAGAGCGAGACATACTGGTCGTTAACGGGTTCCTCCGCCATGGACGCACCAGGACCGTAGCTCGCCCGCTTAACGGTAACAGTCAGCTGCGTCCCCATAAACGGCTCGGCGAAGCAGGCCTTAAACGGCGCCTCGTCGGCGTTGTTGTCGACTGTGTTGCCAGCGGTGGGATCGAGCAGCCACTTAAGCTGCGCGGTCATGGCTACGGGCCTCTCGGTATCGGACGTATCGTTGGCGGCCACTCGATACGTCACGGGATACAGGTCCATGTCTCCCTTGACCGGCTCGCTCTTAAACTCATTCCAAGACTTCGGAGCGCCAACGGCAGGCACATATCGCCACTCCAGGAAGAGCTCGCGTACGTCACCGCTGGCCGCCTGTTCATCGAGCAGCGCGACGATCTTGGAGTGGGCGTCCGGGTCGTATGCCACGGACTTTTTCTCCATCTCGGGATTGCCGTTTTTGTCATAGACCGGGTTGCCGCTCTCATCCACCTTGGGAACATCGACGTTATGGACAAAGCCGGCGCCCGTCGCTCGCTCGCCGTCCGAGTCGACCGTCGCCGTAAAGACGACCGACCCGTCGACACCGTGATAGCGCACCCTATACGGCGCGATCTTGTACACCGCGGTGTAGGTCACGCTCTCAAAGGGCTCGCTGCCCTCGAGGGGATACTTCTCGTCATCGGTCAACAGGGTGTATTTGCCATCGGGTTCATAGTCGCGCGACCAGCCGACAAAGTCGTACTTGTTGCCGTCAATGCCCTCAACC
>DBFAZJ010000073.1:0-6058 GCA_048244295.1 Collinsella sp. | reverse complement strand
GGGCCACACGGCACCTTGTAGAAAGCGGCTCGCTTTTCGGAACTGCGCTGATATATCTTGATGCAAGGCGCTCTTGGTCCTTTTGGGCTTGGGGCGCCTTCGCGTTTCCTCAGCTCCGCACCCTTGTGGGTTCGAATCCCTCCGCTTGCCCACAAGAAAGCGCCCTGGGCCGTTATGGGCTCAGGGCGCTCAGTTTTAATGGCTGGGACGGAGGGATTCGAACCCCCAACAGCCGGCACCAAAAACCGGAGTTCTACCGTTGAACTACGTCCCAGTATGGGTGTTGCACAAAAGCAACTCGTTTAGTTTACCTAATCTGCGAGGGCATCGCAAACGCCATCGAGCAGGCGTACGGCGAGTGTCTGGGCGTCGCTGGCAGTGAAGGTGCCGTTGTAGCGCGTCATGCCGGTGAGCTCAATGCGGATGCGTGCCGGCTTTTGCTGCGCGGCGACATTGGCGGTGCGGATGCGCTGGGCCAGGTTGTGGCACTCGGCGAGGGCAATCGTGGCGCGCGGAGCGGCGTCGGCGGGTAGCTCGTCGCTTGCGATTTCGAGTACCAGGTCGACATCGGTCGGAACCTCGGAGTCGCAAAGCATCATGCCGCTGTTGTCGGTCGTCGCCGTGGCGATGTTCCACATGCGCGATGCTACGCTGCGCGCGATGGGGTCCTCGCCGATGACGGCAATCTGGAAACGCTCGAGTACGTTGGCCGCGCGGGCAAAGCCGATGCGCGATTCGGCCTCGGTCACCGAAGGTTTACCCTCCCACACGTGGTGCAGGCGGTTGATATAGGCGTAGGTATCCTGGAAAGCCATACCGTCGGCAAACAGACCGACGTTTTCCTGGAACTGCTGAAGGGCCGCCTCGGTGTGAGGGCCAAAGTAGCCATCGTCCTCGCCGCAGGCAAAGCCCAAAACGTTGAGCGCCTTCTGCAGGGCCTGCACGTCGGCGCCATGGAAATTGGGCATACGCAGGTAGAGGGTGCGGTCGCCTAGCTTATACGAGGCGTCGACCAGGGCGCTCCAGCAGGGGATATCGACGGCACAGCCAGCGGCAAGGCCGCTATCGAGCCTAAAGGTGCCAACAGCCTGTTCGGTGGTGGTGCCAAAGCGCTTGTCGGCAACCTCGGTGTCATCGATTGTATAGCCGAGCTGCAGAAGGCGGGACTGGACGTCCTCGACGGCTGCTCCCTGCATGCCCGTTGTAATAGGTTCCATGAACGAACCCCTTTCGGCGTACCATTCGTACTATTTGAGCGTGTGTCGGATAGACAACGCAAAGGGATGCATAAACATGCACTCAACAGTGTAGCAAGTTGTACCCAAATACGCTGCTGACAGGTTTTATTACCCCCGCTAGTTAAGGCGCTCCACAAAGAAATCTGCCATGGAGAGGAACAGCTCGCGTGCGTGCGGATCAAGCTCAACGTTCTCGATGGCCGCTTTCGCCTTGGCGGTCAGGTCGAGCGCGTAAGTGTGGGCGTAATCGATGGAGCCGGTCTTCTGGAAGATCTCCACGGCGCGTGCAAGTTGCGCGGGGTCCTCGGTGCCCGAGGAAAGGATTGCCTCGACCTCGTCGTGATAACGCTCGTCTGACAGGGCGTGCACGGCGACGAGGGTGCGCTTGCCCTCGGTGATATCGGTGCGGAAGTCCTTGTTGGCGGCCTCTTTGGTGCCGATCAAGTTGAGCAGATCGTCCTGAATCTGGAAGGCAAGGCCCGTGTGCAGGCCAAAGGCGCGCAGCGCCTCAATCTGCTTTTCGCTGCCGCCGCCGATAATGGCTCCGGTGGCAAGCGGCGTGGCTCCGCTGTAGTACGCCGTCTTGTGCGTCGCCATGTCCAGGTAGTCATCAACTGAGATATCAAAGCGCCCGTCACGGACCCAACCTAGGTCGAGCGCCTGGCCCTCGATGGTGCGAACGATCATCTCGGTAAGCTCGTGGAGCACGCGCAGCTTCACGCCGGACTCCAGCGTGGGGTCGTCGAGAACCGTCTTGGTGATCATGGTGAGCGCCAGATCGCCACAATTGATGGCAAGGCCCGTGCCCTCGGTAAGGTGCATGCAGGGCTTGCCTCGACGAAGCTGTCCGTTGTCGGCGATGTCGTCATGGATAAGCGCTCCCGACTGAAAGTGCTCGATAGCTGCCGCCGCGCTGCGGGCGCTCTCAAAGCTGCCACCTACCGCGGTGGCGGCGAGCATGCAGATGAGCGGGCGGTGGCGCTTGCCGGCATTGGCCGTAAATGTCGAGAGCGGGGTATACAGGTAGCGCTCGATATCGGCAGAGGTCGCCTGTCCGTCAAAGAACGTGGCCAGATAGTCGTTGATCTGGTCAAAGTGCTGGGCTAAAAAGCTGGTAAACGGACTGGACACGGGTTCTCGCATTCTTTCTTAGGTTGCATCGTTGCGGTGTGCAGATACCATATTGCCACATTGGAGTTGCCGGCGCGTCTGTTTTGGCGATTTGGGGAAACGGGACGCGTGCGCGTGCCGGCTGCTTATATAAGCCTAAAGTGCTCGAGCGCCTTGACGACGCCATCTTTGTCGACCGAGTCGGTGATGTAGTCGGCGCGCTTTTTGAGATAGTCCGGCGCATTGCCCATGGCGATACCGACATCGACGGCGTTCATCAGCGAGACGTCATTGCTGGCGTCGCCGATGCCGTATACGGTTCCGTGGTGGGGATCGAGGGCGTCGAGTACAGACTGGATGCCCCCGCGCTTCGTGCATTCGCGGGGCGAGATTTCGGTTACCTCGAGTTCGAGCTCGTTAAAGCACAGCAGCGGCTCTAGTGCCTTATCTTGAGCGATGCGGCTGGCGAGCGATGTAGACATCAAGATCTTGTAGGCGCTGTAATGTTGCAGCTGCGTGACTGCGTCGCCCAGGGTGCGCGCGTATCCGGGGGCATCGGGGGCATCGGCACTCATGCGCACGACGCCGTTGAGGCCCTCAAAGCGGATGACCTCGCCCGACTGCTCAAGATAGGGGGCAAGGCGCTGCAGCATGCCGGGCGTCATCGACAGATCGCGAATTGCGTGTCCGTTGATCTCGGCGTAACCGCCCGCAAGACAGACGATGCCGGCCCAGGGCAGCTCGAGCAGCTTTGGATGGATGCAGCTCAGTGTGCGCCCTGTGCAGATAAAGGCCATGTTGCCATTTGCAACGAAATCGCGGATGGCCTGCGAGACCGCCTCGTTGGGATAGGGGGACAGGTCTCGCTCGCTCTCGGGAAGCTCTTGTGCCACTCGAGGGTCTTGCCACGCGAGCGTGCCGTCAATGTCGAAGAAGCAGATATCGCCGTGCTTGTGGGTTGGGCTGGCGACAGGGGAGGCCGAGGCGGTGGGCACAAATCCCGGCTCGAGGCCCATGATCTGGTCAAAATGCTCTTTAACGCGGGGAACGGAGATGCCGATGACCACCTGGGCGGTCTTGCCCGTAATGATGAGGCCTTTGGCGCCCGCCGCGACAAACGACGCGTTATCTGCAACGATAGAAGGGTCTGCGACCTCGACGCGCAGGCGCGTGGCGCAGTTGGTTGCGCCCGCAATATTGCCAACGCCACCTAAAAGCTGAATTACCCGCTCAGCGAGGACGTGATCTTGATCGGATTGACTATTGACCTCGTCATTGGGAGATTGCTCTTTGGCAAAGCCGCTTCCCGTTAAATGATCGATTGCCGCGCGATTGGCGACATGATCATCGCGGCCCGGCGTCTTAAGGTCATAGATCAAGATGAGTGCCCGAAAACTCACAAAAAAGATGAGGCTAAAGGCAAGGCCGATACCGAGCGCCAAAAGATAGGCACCGACATGCATGCGCATGAGCGGAATAAAGTTGAAGGCTGCCATCTCCATGAGGCCGCCCGAGAAGATGCCGACGATGCCAAAGAGATTCATGGTTGTGGCAAGGCAAGACGATAAGACGGCGTAGAGAAAAAAGAGCCCGGGGTGGGTGAACATAAAGAGAAACTCGAGTGGCTCGGTAACGCCGCAAACCACCGAGGCGATGATGGCGGGAACAAGGATGACCCTGAGGCCGGCGCGGCGCTCGGGTTTTGCGGTGGAGTAGAATGCGGCTGCGATGGCGGGAAGGCCAAAGAGCTTGACCCAGCCGGTGGCGGTAAAACCGGCCCACGGCGCAAGTTCATTAAGGGGGCGCGTGCTATGGGAGAGGATGGGGAGCAAGCTGCTCCACGTGGCGTAGATGCCGTCGTTAATGACCAGGTTGTCGTAGTAGATCGGCATGTAGAGCAGGTGGTGCAGCCCCATGGGCTCGAGCGCTCGCTCCAAAAGCACAAAGATGCCCACGCCAAAGGGGCCGACGCTCGTAAGTGCATGGCGCAGCGTTTCGGTCATTGCGTATACGGAGGGCACGATGGCGGCCGAGATAGCGGCAAGGGCAAACACGGCAAAAAAGCTGATGAGGTAGACCAGCGAGGAGCCCGAGAAGGTGCCGAGCCAATCGGGAACCTTGGCATCGTAGAAGCGGTCATGGATGGCGACGACGGTTGCCGATACCGCCAGCGGGCCGATAATGCCGGTGTCGAGCGTCTTGATGCCGTCGATGACGGTGATACCGTTGGCGGGGGTCAAAGATGACGGGTACTTAAGCCCAAGGTTGTCTCCGCTCAGCTTAATGATTTCGCTCAAAAAGAAGCAATAGGCAAAATAGGCCACGAGTGCCTCGAGGCAGCAACGTGCCGGTTGCTTTTGGGCAAGGCCGATGGGCAGCGCTACAGCAAAAAGGAGCGGAAGGCGCTTAAAGACCGTCCACGAGCCGCGCTGGATGATGGTCCAAAAAACATACCAAGGGGTTCCGTATACGGCGAGATCGCCGACGATGTCCGCAGTCGTTGCGAGAGCGGAGACGCCGACCATGAGGCCTGATATAGAAAACAGCATGGCGGGCGCGAACATTGCCCCGCCAAAGCGTTGGATTTTTTGCAGCATGTTCTGCCTTCCGAATATCGAGGCGCGTTGCGCGTGGGGAAACGTTTAAACAATGGATTCATTGTAGAGGACCAGACGATTGTCGTGCCGGCAGTTTTGAGCGAAACCGATTTGGGCATGACAGAAACCGTCAACGGTTAAATCCTGTCGCTTTACCGATATTCGGTTTAAACAACTTTAAGAAATGCTATCGTGCCTAGCCGGAAATGAATAATGTAGAGGTGAAACAATGCCAAAAGCGATATACGAAGGAATCTACCGAGAAATACGCTCGCGCATCATTAACGGGACCTATGCGTTTCAGGAGATGCTGCCAACCGAAGCCGAGCTGACCGCGGAATTTGGCTGCACGCGCAATACCGTCCGCCGCGCTTTGAGCATGCTGGCAGACGAGATGTTTGTGCAGCCCATACACGGCAAGGGCGTGCGCGTTATTTGGCTCAAGGGCGAAACCGACATGCTGGGCGCGCTCGAGGAAGTCGAGTCGTTTGGCGAATTTGCAAAGCGCAACAATGCCGTCGCATCGACCGAGGTCAAGTCTTTTGAACATTTGATTTGCACTGAGCAACTCTCTCGTCGCCTGGGCTTTAAGGTGGGCGAGGAGTTGATTCGCGTGGTGCGTGTCCGAAGCCTTAACGGCAATGCACGCCAAGTAGACCATGGTTACTTTTTGGAGTCGATCGCCAAGGGCCTGACGCCCGAGATCGCCGCAAAATCAATTTACGACTATCTGGAGCACAAACGCGGCGTCAAGGTGATGGCGAGCCGTCGTACGGTGAGTGTCGAGCTCGCCAACGATGAGGACTGCAGCTACTTGGACCTTGGCAAGTACAATTGCGTCGCCGTTATGGAGAGCCAGTCGTACACCTCGGACGGCATCTTGTTCGAGGTCACGCATGCCCGCACGCATCCCGAGATCTTCCACTACCGCGTCAACTCCAAGCGATCGCCGGCTAGCTCGCAGCCTGACGCGACTCATGCCATCAAAGCGAAAACGCCCGGTCAAACCGACGATACATCGGCTTGACCGGGCGTTTTCTCTGCATTAGATAACAAATAATTGTTTATACAAAACTTGTCAAGTATCAAGTTGAAATTACCGTTCACCGAAGT
>DBFAZJ010000072.1:0-7752 GCA_048244295.1 Collinsella sp. | reverse complement strand
TAGGTCTGGGGATCGGCAAGGGCACCCTGGCCGCGGCCGAGCTCCACCTTGGAGCCAGCCAGCAGGTCGCCCCACACAATGGACTGGCCAATCGACATGACGACACGGTCGGCATCGACACGGCGCAGATCGTTCTCGTCGTACTCGGGCGCAAAACGGCCCTCGTCGTCAAAGACACGCGTGCAGCGCTTGAAGGTGATACCGCACACACGACCGGCCTCGTCCAGGTGAATCTCCTTGGGGCCCCAGCCGCAGCTGATGTGAGCGCCGTCCTCAACGGCCTCGCGACGTTCTTCCTCGCTGGCGGGCATCTGGGCCTCGCTCTCCAGGCAGAACATCTCAACGTGCTCGGAACCCAGACGGCAGGCGTTGCGCGCGACATCGATAGCCACGTTACCGCCGCCCACCACAATGGTGCGGCCGGGCAGCGCGTCGATCATGCCACTGTTGACCTCGCGCAAAAAGTCGACGGCCACGGTCACGTCCTCGGCATCCTCACCCGGAATACCAGCAAGGCGGCCGCCCTGGCAGCCAATGGCAACGTAGAAGGCCTTAAAGCCCTGCGCGCGCAGCTCGTCGAGCGTCACATCGCGACCGACCTCAACGCCATAGCGGAACTCGGCACCCATCAGGCGAATGATCTCGACCTCGGCCTCGATAACATCCTTCTGCAGCTTAAAGCTGGGAATGCCGTAGGTGAGCATGCCGCCCGGGCGCTCGTTCTTCTCGAACACGACGGGCTTGTAGCCCTTCTCGGCCAGATAAAAAGCGCAGGACAGGCCGGCCGGACCGGCACCGATGATGGCGATCTTCTGGTCGAAGCCGCCGGCACGCGTCGGGGTCACCACAGGCGGGACATAGCGGGTCGCGGCATCCAGATCGCGCTGGGCGATAAACTTCTTGACCTCGTCGATAGCCACGGCGGCGTCCACACGGCCGCGGGTGCAAGCATCCTCACAGCGGCGGTTGCACACGCGGCCGCAGATAGCGGGCAGCGGGTTCTCGCGCTTGATGAGCGCCAGCGCCTCGTCATAGCGACCCTGAGCCGCGAGCTTCAAATAGCCCTGAACGGCAACGTGCGCGGGGCAGGCCGTCTTGCAGGGAGCGGTGCCGGACTCATGCGTCTCGATACGGTTGTCGTTGCGGTAGTTGGGCGACCACTTGGTGTGATCCCATTTGGTGGCGTCGGGCAGCTCCTGGCGCGGATACTCGGGCACCTGTCCGCCGGCCTTTTTGCTGCAGAGCTTCTGGCCGAGCTTGGCGGCGCCGGCCGGGCACACCTCAACGCAGCGACCGCAGGCAACGCACTTGTCCTTCTCGACCTTGGCGACATAGGCCGAGCGCGACAGGTTGGGCGTGTTGAACAGCTGAGAGGTGCGCAGGGCATAACACACGTTGACGTTGCAGTTGCAGATAGCGAAGATCTTGTTCTCGCCGTCGATATTGGTGATCTGGTGCACAAAGCCGTTGTCCTCGGCCTGGCGCAGGATGTCGTAGACCTCGTCGCGCGTCACGTAATGGCCGCGGTCGGTCTCAACCACATAGTCGGCCATATCGCCCACGGCAATGCACCAGTCGGCGGGATCGTCGGCGCAGCCCTCACCCATCACGCGACGGCTCGCGCGGCAGCTGCAGGTGCTAGCGGCATATTTGCCATCGTATTTGTCGAGCCAGTGCTCGATATGCTCGATCGGCACCGAGGTGCTCGCGGCGTCGATGGCCTTCTCGACCGGAATGACGTGCATGCCGATGCCGGCGCCTCCGGGCGGCACCATCGGCGTGGCCTTGGACAGCGGTCCCTTGGACGCCTGCTCAAAGAACTTGGCATAGACCGGGTGCTCCTCGAGCTGGCTCACGCGCATGTTGAGGAACTCGGCAGAACCCGGCACCAGCATGGGCAACACCCATTGCTTGGCGCGCTCGGGGTTTTCCCAGTTGTACTCGAGCAGACCCGTGTAGCTCATGTCGTCGAGCATCTTCTCGATCTGGGTCTCGGGCATGCCGGTGAGCTTGGCCATCTCGGGCAGCGTATAGGGACGGCGCATCTTCATCTTGCAGAGCACTTCGGCCTGCTCGTCGGTCGCGGCCTCGGCAAACGACCAGTACTCGTAGCCCAACAGCTCGTCGCGATGCAGCAGACGGTTGGTGCAGTGCTCGCACAGCTTGACGATGGCCTCGCGCGGATGCTCCGGCAGCGGCGGCACGAACTCCGAACCGATGTCGGGCTCGGTGTAGCTAATCCCCGGTCCGTTGAGAATCATGGTTGTCCCTTCTCTTGCCACAGCCCGGCGAGACCGCGGCACCCCTCTTTTTTGCAGGCCGGGCATGCCCCCATGCCGTTCACCCGCCATTAGTTGACATTGCGTCAAAAATAGTATTGACGAACCGTCAACAATATTCAAGACTGTTAGGCGAACGGTCAGGCAAAAGAGGATGAAAGGCGGCAAAACATGAGCAACAACACAGCAGATACCTCTGTGGTCGATGCCGTCCCCGCATCCGATAGCGCGGCAAAGCGCTTGACGGGCGACGAACGCCGTCGCGAGATCCTCGCCGCCGTGCGCACCGTGAGCTCTGAGCTAGGCGTGTCGCATCTATCCGTCTCGGCCGTGACCAAGCGAGCCGGCTGCACGCGCTCATTGTTCTACCACTACTTTGCCGACATGGACGCCGCTGTCACCGCCGTCATGGACGAGGCGATCGACGGTTTTATCTCCGAGCTCGAGCAGTGGAATGCCAACCGCACCGTCGGTGATATCGAGGGCGCACTCGACACCGTCGCCCCGCTCTTTAAGCGCCTGGTCGTCAGCGGCCACGAGCTGCCGAGTACGCTCACCTCAAGCAGCGGCGCGCTCTACGGCGGCTTTTTGCACAACGTGGTCCAGCGTGTGGCGCAGTATATCTGCGACACCACCGTGGTGGATTTTGCCGCCCATCATGAGCTACGCATCGACCATGTCTACGAGACGTTCTACACCCTCATCATGGGGTTGTTGATGTATATCCGCACGCACCCCGATGTGCCCGACGAGACGGTCAAGGAAATCATCGCCTCGACACTCCACATCGAGGGCTATACCGCCAAGTATCCGGAGCGCAAGCCCCAGAACTGACGACATTTGGCCAAACTGCCCGCGATCAGAAGAGGGGCCGCGGGCGTGTGAAAGGAGAGCAGCATGCTGTTCGATGTTTGGGGTAGCGATACCCTTATCCACTGGGCCGGCTGGGCCATGGTCTTTATTGGCCTGATCGTGCTCAACGAGGTCGGCCGCCGCACTAAGCTGGGCGCGGCAATCATCTTTGGCGTGGCTCCGCTGGCCATGACCATCTACTGCGTCGCCATCGCCATCGGCGTTTCGCAGGGTGCCGAGTGGGCACTCACCAACCCCACCCATGTGTACCAGAACAGCTGGTTCCACTACGCCAAGGTATACGCTGCGCTGGCCGGTTGCTGGGGCTTCATTGCCATTAAGTACCAGTGGGGAAAGATCGGCAAGGCGCATTGGTTCCGTGCGTGGCCGTTTGTGATCGTCGCCATCAACATCATGATTGCCGTCGTGTCCGACTTCGAGAGCGCCTACCACTTCTTTGTCCTGGGCGAGTCCACCTGGGTCACCTCCGAAGGTGCTACGCAGCTGGCCGGCTGGAACAACGTGTTCAACGGCATCGCCGGTATCATCAACATCTTCTGCATGACCGGTTGGTGGAGCGTCTACGCCTCCGAGGATCAAACCGACATGCTGTGGCCCGACATGACCTGGGTCTACATCATCGCCTACGACATCTGGAACTTCTGCTACACCTACAACTGCCTGCCCACCCATTCCTGGTTCTGCGGCTTTGCGCTGCTGTTGGCGCCCACCGTCGCCGCCTTTATCTGGAACAAGGGCGGCTGGATCCAGAACCGCGCCTTTACGCTGGCCATTTGGTGCATGTTTGCCCAGGTGTTCCCGTGCTTCCAGGAGGAGTCCGTCTTTGTGACCCACTCCACGCTCGACCCCGGCGCCGCCACCGCGGTCTCGATTGCCGCACTGGTCGCCAACGTCGCCGCGATCATCTACATCGCCTACCGTGCCAAAAAGCTCGGCCGCAATCCCTACAAGCAGGATGTCTTTGAGGGCACCAGCGATTGGGAGAAGGCTACCGCTCGCCGCGCCAAGGTGGATTACGCACACGCCGAGTAACATGTTGGTCGCTGTTGGCACCTGGGCATAGGCCCGCCTGCCAGATTTTCAATCCAATGTCTCGCAGAGCCCCCGGAAAGCGTTTCACTCGCTTTCCGGGGGCTTTTGTCGTTGCGTCTCTAATCATCATCTATTCAAAAACACGCGCACATATAAAATCGGATTTCGAATCATGCGGCGGCTCTATGGGGTCCCGTTTTTGGGTACAGTGTTGTCCCGATATTGAGCTTGGGGGATGTATGAATGATGAGACGATGGGCCAAGAGGATGCGGCCCAAGATGCAGAAGCGTGTGCCGAAGCCCTGGAGAGCCTAGACCGGATTTCACTTGATGAGATTGCGTTTGACGATTCGGGCGTTGATGTGCAGGATGAGTCGGAAGCCGAGGCGCAGTCCGATGATCAGGATGCAGACGACGTTGAGCCTGCCGAAGATGAGGCAGATCACGAAGACACCGAATGCGAGGCCGACGACCAGCCCGAATCCGACACGAGCGAGGAAACCATCTTGCTCGACAGCTTGCCGGCCGAAGATTCGCTGACCCGCGAGCTTCCCGGCCTGGGCTCCGCTCCTGCCGTGGACGAGACCATCGCCATGGGCGATATTCCCCTGCCGTCCGTTCCCTCGGCACGCGAGGCCGAGGTCCGCCATCGCAAGATGTCGCCCAAGCGCCGCAATCTGATGGTCGCCGGTGTCGTGGCCGTCGCGCTCGTCGCCGGCGGTGCAGGCTATGCTGCCTGGAACGGATATCAGCAAGAGCAGGCTGCCGCTGTCGCCGCCAATGCCCACACGATGATGTCGGTGCAGATTGGCGCGCATGCCGCGGGCCTCGACTGTTCCACTGGCTCCAAGATTCCCGTACAGGTGAGCGGTCAGGATTCTGACGGCTCCTCCGTGAGCGAAACGCTCTATGTTGACGAGCACGGCCGCGGCATCAAACTGCTGCCCGGCGATTACACGCTCTCCATCGCTGCCTCCCCCATCGCGGCCGACGGCACCATCTATACCGTCCCGACCACCAAGACGCAGGTCACCGTTAAGAGCGATGGACAGGATTTAAGTGCCCAGGCCACCTTTAAGCTCAAGGTACCTTCGGCCGACACGGTGACTGACGACCAGATCGATGCCGCCGCCAAGTATGCCGAGGAGGGCGGTGCGAGCTCCGCCGCGGCTGCCAAAGTGCTCCAGCAGGCAGCAACCGCGCGGCGCGACGCCGCCGTCAATGCCGTGAGCGCGCAAAAGGCACAGGCGTCCCGTGATGCTGACGCTCGCCACAAGGCAACCGACCTCTACCAGCTCGATATTCCCGTCGAGTGGTACGGCAAGGTCGCAACTTGGCAAAACGGAAGCACGCTATGCATCTATCTGGGCGACGACGCCAATACGCCGCTCGTGACGCTCGTCGCGGTGCGCGAGGGCGAGAGCTTTACGCCCGATGAAGGCGATACGGTTTTGGGTGCGGCCAATCTAGGCAACGGTTATACCGTCTACGCCAGCGGCCCCGTCTATCCGTACGTGGTGCCCCAGACCATCAACGGACGGACGCAGAACCCCGTGTCAACCTACCCCATGGACACGGCCATTGAGCTTGTCGAGCTTACGACCGGCAACCGCTATACGTATAGCCAGATCAAGAACGACCTGGTGGGTAAAGACGGCAAGGCCGATGGTGCCACTAAGCTCGAAACCGACTACCTCGCGCAGATCCTGCTGCCGAGTATCAAAGCCCAGGACTAGCCGGCCCGAAGACAGCCGCCCAACGCAGTTGCGGTGAAATAGGGATTGTTTTTGCTGGTCAAACCGCAAAACAGTTCCTATTTCACCGCAACTTATTGGTGCCCTTTTGGGTGGCACTCAGCGCCACGGATCGGCTTCGAACAGCGGCTCGCGCTCGGGGCGGCGATCGCTGTAGGGATCGTAGCCGTCGTCGTCCTCGTTCTCGGCACGGATGTAGGGGTCACGCGGCTTGGGCGCCGGCTTAGGTGCGGGCTTGGGTGCGGCGGGTGCGGCATCGGTCGCCGGCGTATTCGTCTTGTTCTCGTCTTTCATCTGCATAGCTCCTTGCATCGCATCCGTTCAACACCATCGATTGTCGCACGAAAAAGGGCGGCGAACCCAATTGGATCCGCCGCCCTTGGCGTTTGGAGACGACTGGCAAATTTTGAGGCATGACCCAAAATCTACTCGGCGTCGGGGACCTCGTAGGTGGCCGCCGGCGTGTTGTCGCACACGACGGTAAAGCCGCCGTCCTTGTCGACATCGACCGTCACCTGATCGCCCTCGCGCACTGTGCCGTCGATAATAGCAGCGGCGATGGCGTCCACGACCTCGCGCTGAACCAGACGCTTGAGCGGACGGGCGCCAAAGACAGGGTCCAGGCCACCCACGGCGAGCATCTGCTTGGCCGCCGGGGTGATGGCAAGCGTCATGCGCTCCTTGGCCAGACGCGCGCGGACGTCGGCGAGCTGGATGTCGACGATCTTCTCGATCTGCGCCATGCCGAGCGGATGGAACACCACGATATCGTCGATACGGTTGAGGAACTCGGGGCGGAAGGTCTGAGCCATGGCCGCGTCGACCTGATGGCGCATTTCCTCCTCGTCCTTGCCGGACAGATCGGCGATAGCCTTGGAGCCCACGTTAGACGTCATGATGATGATCGTGTTCTTGAAGGACACCTGGCGACCCTGGCCATCGGTCAGACGGCCGTCGTCAAGCACCTGCAGCAGCACGTTAAAGACATCCGGATGAGCCTTCTCCATCTCGTCGAGCAAGATCACGGAGTACGGACGACAGCGCACGGCCTCAGTGAGCTGGCCGCCCTCGTCGTAACCCACGTATCCCGGGGGCGCACCGATCAGACGCTGGACGCTGAACTTCTCCATGTACTCGGACATGTCGATACGCACGAGCGCGCGCTCGTCATCGAACAGGCACTCGGCCAGTGCCTTGGCGAGCTCGGTCTTGCCCACGCCGGTGGGGCCCAGGAAGAAGAAGCTGCCGATGGGCTTGTCCGGATCGGAGAGGCCCGCACGGCTGCGACGCACGGCCGCGGCCACGGCGGAAACGGCCTCGTCCTGGCCGATGACGCGCTTATGCAGCTCACCCTCCAAGCCCTTCAGCTTGTCGAGCTCGCCCTGCATCATCTTGGACACGGGCACGCCGGTCCAGGCACTCACGACCTCGGCGATCTCATCGGAGGTCACCTGTTCGTTGAGGCCCTCGCCGTCCTGCTGTTTTTGTGCCTCGAGCGCAGCCTCGGAATCCTGAATCTGCTGCTGCAGGCCCGGAATCACGGAGTAGCGAAGCTCGGACGCACGGCCCAGGTCGCCGTTGCGCGTCGCGCGCTCCTCCTCGCTCTTGGCCTCGTCAAGCTGCCCCTTGAGCTCCTGCACGTGGTCGATGGCGTTCTTCTGGTTGAGCCAGCCGGCCTTTTGCACGTTGAGCTTTTCTTGGACCTCGGCAATCTCTTGGCGCAGGGCCTCCAGACGCTCCTTGGAGGCGTCATCGGTCTCCTTCATGAGCGCCTGTTCCTCGATCTGCAGCTGGGTGAGCTGACGCGTGGTGGC
>DBFAZJ010000071.1:0-3483 GCA_048244295.1 Collinsella sp. | reverse complement strand
TCCTGGTCAACTCCAACCCGGCGACCATCATGACCGACCCGGGCTTGGCCGACCGCACCTATGTCGAGCCCATCACTGCCGAGTTTATCGAGCGCGTAATCAAGAAAGAGCGCCCGGACGCGCTGCTGCCCACGCTGGGCGGCCAGACCGGTCTGAACGCCGCCGTCGAGCTGGCGAAAGACGGCACGCTCGACAAGTACGGCGTCGAGATGATCGGCTGCGACCTGGCCGCTATCGAGCGCGGCGAGGACCGCAAGCTCTTTAACGAGGCCATGGCCGAGATTGGCTTGGAGGTCGCGCGCTCGGGCTATGCCTACAGCGTGACCGACGCCGAGGCCATCGCCGAGCGCGTGGGCTATCCCTGCGTGCTGCGCCCGAGCTTCACCCTCGGCGGCGCCGGCGGCGGCATCGCTCACACCCACGAGGAGCTCGTCTCCATCGTGAGCCAGGGCCTGGAGCTCTCGCCCGCCCATGAGGTGCTGGTCGAGGAGTCCATCGAGGGCTGGAAAGAGTACGAGATGGAGGTCATGCGTGACCACGCCGGCAACGGCATCATCGTGTGCTCCATCGAGAATCTCGACCCCATGGGCGTGCACACCGGCGACTCCATCACCGTGGCGCCGGCGCAGACGCTCTCCGATCTTGAGTATCAGCGCATGCGCGTGGCCTCGCTCGCCATTCTGGAGAAGATCGGCGTCGAGACCGGTGGCTCCAACGTGCAGTTTGCCGTGAACCCCAGCACCGGCCGCCTGATCGTCATCGAGATGAACCCGCGCGTGAGCCGCTCGTCCGCCCTCGCTTCCAAGGCCACGGGTTTCCCCATCGCCAAGGCCGCCGCGCGCCTGGCTGTGGGCTACACGCTCGACGAGATCGTCAACGACATCACCAAGGCTACGCCCGCCTGCTTTGAGCCCACAATCGACTACTGCGTCGTTAAGGTGCCGCGCTTTGCCTTCGAGAAGTTCAAGGGTACCGACCCCACGCTCACCACGCGCATGAAGGCCGTGGGCGAAATCATGGCGATCGGCCGCACCTTTGAGGAGGCCTTTGGCAAGGCCATGCGCTCGCTGGAGGACGGTCACCAGGGTATCTGCGCCGGTGGCAAGGAGGGTGCCGATAAGCTGAGCGACGATGAGCTCGCCCAGGCCGTGGCGACCCCGACCGAGCACCGCATTTTCTTTGTGGTCGAGGCCCTGCGCCGTGGCTGGGACATCGCTCGCATCCATGCCATCTGCGGTATCGATCCGTGGTACCTCAACCGTATCAACGATATGGTGCAGGTCCAGGAGAGCATCCGCGGCCTGCGTGTGGAGGACATTGACGCCGACGCGATGCGCCTGCTCAAGCAGTACGGCACGAGCGACGCCGAGATTGCCGCGCTGACCGGCTCGGATGAGCGCTTTGTGCGCGCCTACCGCAAGGGTCTGGGCGTGGTTCCCAGCATGAAGACGGTCGATACCTGCGCTGCGGAGTTCTCGAGCGCCACGGAGTACCACTACAAGACGTACGAGAACATCTACCGTACGAGCCCGGATGCCAAGAAGTGCGTTGCCCCCGACGAGACCACGCCGGCGGACAAGCCCAAGGCGATGATCCTGGGCGCCGGCCCCAACCGTATTGGTCAGGGTATCGAGTTCGATTACTGCTGCGTGCACGCGAGCTACGCGCTGGCGGCCCGCGGCTTCGAGACCATCATGGTCAACTGCAATCCCGAGACCGTCTCGACCGACTATGACACGTCCGACCGCCTGTACTTTGAGCCGCTCACCTACGAGGACGTCATGGACGTTATCGACGTTGAGCGCCCCGATGGCGTCGTGGTGACGCTTGGCGGCCAGACCCCGCTTAAGCTGGCGCGCATGCTCGAGGAGAGCGGCGTGAACATCATGGGCACCAAGCCCGATGCCATCGACTTTGCCGAGGACCGCGAGCGCTTTGCCGCTCTGCTCGACAAGCTGGGCATCATGTACCCGCCGGCGGGCCAGGCAACCTCGTTTGAGGAGGCCGAGGCCGTGGCCGCGCACATCGGCTACCCGCTGCTGGTGCGTCCGAGCTACGTGCTGGGCGGCCGCGGCATGATGATCGCCTACGATGCCGAGCATCTGCGCGATTACATGGCCGAGGCTGCGCGCATTAGCCCTGACTACCCGGTGTATCTGGACCGCTTCTTGGAGGGCGCGATCGAGTCCGATGTCGACGCCCTGTGCGATGGCGAAGAGGTCTACATCGGCGGCATTCTGGAGCATATCGAGGAGGCCGGTATCCACTCTGGCGACTCCGCGACCTGCATTCCGCCGTTCAGCTTTAGCGAGAGCCTGCAGGCGAAGCTCCGTGAGACCACGCGCCGCATCGCGATGGCGCTGGGCGTGCGCGGCCTGGTCAACGTGCAGTACGCCATCAAGGGCGAGACCGTTTACGTGATCGAGGCCAACCCGCGTGCCAGCCGCACCGTGCCGTTTATCTCCAAGGCCACCGGCGTGCCGCTGGCCAAGTGCGCGGCGCGTATCATGGCGGGCGATTCCATCGCAAGCCTGGGCCTGCCGAGCGACGAGCGGCAGCTGGACTGGTTCTGCATGAAGGAAGCCGTTATGCCCGGGGGTCGTTTCCCGGGCGCTGACGTTCTCCTGGGGCCCGAGATGAAGTCGACGGGCGAGGTCATGGGTATCGCCAAGAGCTATCCCGAGGCATACGCCAAGACGCAACTGGCGATTGACTACAAGCTGCCCGACCCGAGCGCCGGCAAGGTGTTCATTAGCGTGTGCGACCGTGACAAGCGTCATATCCTTTCGGTCGCCCGTATCCTGCGCTACCTGGGCTTTGATATCTGCTCCACCGAGGGCACGGCGCGCGTGCTGCGTGGAGGCAACGTGACGTGCGAGGTCGTGGAAAAGATTAGCGGCCCGCACGACGGCGAGCGTCCCAACATTGGTGACCTCATCGCCGATGGCAAGATTGCGGTAATCATCAATACGCCGTATGGCCCGGGTTCTCGTGGCGACGGCTACCTTCTGCGCACCGAGGCGGTGCGTCGCGGCGTGACCTGCGTGACCGCGATGTCCGCGGCCAACACGTACGTGAGCGCTATCGAGGCCGTGCGTGAGGACCAGCAGGGTCACGGCAGCGCCAACGACATGGGCATGGACGTCATCGCCCTGCAGGACCTGCCGCAGTACACGGTGTAGTGTGACCTGTCCGGCCGGGGCGGGAGGGGCCGAGATTTCCCCCTTTCGCTCCGGCTGCAAGCAGAGTCGCTCAGGAGGAAACTCGGCCCCTCCCGCCCCGGCCTGCGGTGACTCGGTTGCACCGTGTGCTGCCAAAGGGGCTTTGCGCGATGACTAGGGCTGAATAGAAAATGAGTGTGGGCCCCGCCGTTCGTTCGAACGGCAGGGCCCACGTTTTGTATGGGGCCTGTCAGTCTCGTCAACCTCCCATTTCAAATCAAATCAGCCAACGTACGTCATAGCAATCCCCGGTAGGTCGAGG
>DBFAZJ010000070.1:0-6043 GCA_048244295.1 Collinsella sp. | reverse complement strand
CCTTCGCCGTCGTATGGAACCGAAAGCGGTGCTACGGACTAGTTGCTGCGTAGAGCGTGCGTAGCCGCCCGCGCGGCTTTGCCGTGATGGTATAGTTATCCAGGTTTTTTATGGGGGTGGCTATGCCAAGCTGGAACATTCATATCGCTCAGACAGAGCGTTTGCTGGAGCGCACCGGTGCGCTTGCCAATAGCGTGCGCGACCGCAATACCTTTTTGTTTGGCTGCGTGGTTCCGGATATCTTCGTGGGCTATATGGTCCCTGGCATCGCCGATCCCATCCCGTACCGCATTACGCACTTTGCCAAGCCTGAACCCATCCCTAAGCCTCGTGAGCATGAGTTCTGGGATACCTATGTGGCGCCGCTGCTTAAAGGCGCACCCGCGGGCGAACCCGCCGCGGCGACCTCGATTATCGAGGAACGCGAGCGACTGAACCGCGTGCACTATCCCCAGCGCTACAGGGATGCCGAGCCGGTTGCCGGTCCCGGTGCCTGTGAGTTCTCGCTTGCGTCCGAGGACGTGGCGCAGTCGTTGCTCGATTTGACACTGGGTGTCTGGTCGCATCTGGTGGCCGATACCGTATGGAATACGCGCGTGAATCAGTACCTGGAGGCGCACGGCGGCAAGCCGTGCGAGGAGTTCCGCATTAAAAAGCAAGGCGATTTTGACTGGTTTGGTAAGACGCTGGGTATTGTTTCCATCCCGCGTGCGACCGATCGCCTGTATACCGCTGCGACGCGTTTTGGGCAGTACCCCATCCATAAAGAATATGTGCTCAAGACCATCGGCGTCATGCACGAGATTGTACGCGAAAACCCCGGTGAGCCCGACCATCCGCCATACCGCCTGCTAACCGAGGAGTTTTTCGATGCAACGTTCACCGAAGTCATCGAGCTAACCGAGGCGGGCTTTGCGGTTCGCGTTGCCGCTTCCGACGTCCCCGCAGTCCCTCTGATCGCTAGCTGTTAGTCGGCCGGCTTGACGGTGAGCAGTTCATCCCAATTGACCAACGGCTCCCGTCGCAGGGCGTCTTCGGTGGTGCGCTCGGCATCGGAGAGGCTTGCGACTGAACGCAAATCGATGAAGCGGCATATGAAGAAGGTTCTAAAAAAGGGCCCGGAAGGCGAAGCCTTCCGGGCCCTTTGCAATGCAAGTGTGCTTGCAAGTGCGATTTAGCGCACCTGAGCGACGTAAGCGACGTTGGTCGAGGAGACCTTGTCCTCGAGCTGGACGCTCATGCGGGGATCGCCGGCGGTGGCGACGGTCAGGTCGCCGGCCTCGACGTAGCCGAGCTCCTTAGCGGTCTCGATCGCCTTGACGATCGTGCCGTTGACGGTGCCCTGGGTGATCTCGGCCTGGTGCGGGATAACGCCCCAGTACATGATCATCTGCTGGACGGCCCACTCGTGGCGGGAGAACGCGCAGATCGGCATGTTGGGACGGAAGTGCGAGATCAGGCGAGCGGTACGACCGGTGGTCGTCGGCACGGTGATGCACTTGGCGCCAACGGTGGTGGCCATGTTCACAGCGGACATACCCACAACGTTGTTGACAACGCGGGTGCCATGAGCATCGGCCGGAACCTCGAGCGGAGCGTGGGCCGGGAGGTACTTCTCGGTCTCGAGAGCGATGCTGGCCTGCATCTTGACGGCCTCGACCGGGTACTTGCCGGCAGCGGACTCGCCAGAGAGCATAACGGCGTCGGTGCCGTCGTAGATGGCGTTAGCAACGTCGGCAACCTCGGCGCGCGTCGGGCGCGGGTTTTGCTGCATGGAGTCGAGCATCTGCGTAGCGGTGATAACGGGCTTGTAGGCCGCGTTGCACTTGGCGATGATCTCCTTCTGGATGTGCGGAACGAGCTCGGGCTTGATCTCGATGCCCAGGTCGCCACGGGCGACCATGATGCCGTCGGAAGCCTCGAGGATCTCGTCGAAGTTCTCGACGCCCAGGGCGCACTCGATCTTCGGGAAGATCGTCACGTGCTCGCCACCGTTCTCGCGGCAAAGCTCGCGGATGCCGCGGACGGACTCGCCGTCACGGATGAAGGAAGCGGCAATGTAGTCGATGTTCTCGGTCAGGCCAAAGAGGATGTCCTGACGATCGCGCTCGGTGATGGCGGGCAGCGAGATATTGACGTTGGGCATGTTGACGCCCTTGCGCTCGCCGATCAGGCCGTCGTTCTTGACGACGCAGGTCATGTCCTGGCCGTCGACGGACTCGACTTCGAGGGCGACCAGGCCGTCATCGATCAGGATGAGGGAGCCCTTCTCGACCTCGGAGGGCAGAGCCAGGTAGTCGAGGGAGATGTGCTCAGAGGTGCCGTGGAAATCCTCGGACGTGGGCTGAGCGGTGACGACGATCTTATCGCCGGTCTTGACGGCAACCTTCTTGCCGTCGACCAGAAGGCCGGTGCGGACCTCGGGGCCCTTGGTGTCGAGCAGGATGCCGACGGGCAGACCGAGCTCCTTGGAAATACGACGGACGCGCTCGATGCGACCGTGGTGCTCGTCGTAGGATCCGTGCGAGAAGTTAAAACGGGCGACGTTCATGCCCGCCTTGATCATCTCGCGGATGGTCTCGTCGCTATCGCAGGCGGGACCCATGGTGCATACAATCTTGGTGCGCTTGTACATTCAGACCTCCATCTGACATCGTCTTGCGCTGATAGATAAACCATAAGAAATAAAACTGAGATGATTATAACGAAATGGCGACCGAATACCCCAAAAAATCGACCGTATGCCGAATTAGAAGTTCATTTTTTGCGAAAAAACGGTATATGAAAAATCTTTACCAACCGTTCTGACCGCTGCTATCTGGGCGATATTTCAGTTTGACGATGTGCCGAAGAAAAAACGTTTTATCAATATTGAGCATCACACGGTCTGCATCGTTGCACTCGAGCCGTGTTTCCAATTGGAATGTTTTGGCTAGACGCGCTGCTTTGGGGTACCATAGCTCCACTATCAACTGCCGCTCAGCACGGCAGCCTTGATGAGCCCTTGCCCTTCTCCTGGGAATTATGATCGGGCATCAATCTGCTGAGTGGCCCGAATCCCAGGAGGGGACTCTATATGCAAAAGGAATACCTGTCCGCCGCGGCGGAGGTGCTCAGCGACCAGGGCGTCGATGAGAACCTCGGCCTGAGCAACGACGAGGCGTCGTCGCGCCTCGCCAAGACAGGCCCTAACAAGCTCGAGGAAGCCGAGAAAACGCCGCTGTGGAAGCGTTTCTTTGAGCAGATGGCCGACCCCATGGTCATCATGTTGATCGTTGCCGCCGTCATCAGCGCGCTCACGGGTATGGTCAAGGGCGAGCCCGACTTTGCCGATGTCGCCATCATCATGTTCGTCGTTATCGTCAACTCGGTGCTGGGCGTGGTCCAGGAAGCCAAGAGCGAAGAGGCCCTCGAGGCCCTGCAGGAGATGAGCGCGGCGCAGTCCAAGGTGCTGCGCGACGGCAAGCTCGTGCACCTGCCGAGCGCCGAGCTCGTGCCCGGCGATGTGATCATGCTCGAGGCGGGCGACTCCGTCCCGGCCGACTGTCGTGTGCTCGAGAGCGCCACGATGAAGATCGAGGAGGCCGCCCTTACCGGCGAGTCCGTGCCCGTCGAGAAGCATGCCAACGTGATCGAGCTCGCCGCCGGCACCGACGACGTGCCGCTCGGAGACCGCAAGAACATGTGCTACATGGGTTCCACCGTGGTATACGGCCGCGGCCGCGCCGTCGTGGTCGGCACCGGCATGAACACCGAGATGGGTAAGATCGCCGGCGCCCTGGCCGAGGCCAAGGAAGAGCTCACGCCGCTGCAGGTGAAGCTTGCCGAGCTCAGCCGCATCCTCACCATCATGGTTATCGTCATCTGCGTCGTCATCTTTGGCGTCGACATCATCCGCCACGGCGTGGGCAACGTCCTCACCGACCCGACAGCCTTGCTCGATACCTTTATGGTTGCCGTCTCGCTCGCCGTTGCCGCCATCCCCGAGGGCCTGGTTGCCGTCGTGACCATCGTGCTGTCGCTCGGCGTGACCAAGATGGCCAAGCGTCAGGCGATCATCCGCAAGCTTTCTGCCGTCGAGACACTCGGCTGCACGCAGACCATCTGCTCGGACAAGACCGGCACGCTTACCCAGAACAAGATGACCGTCGTCAAGCACGAGCTCGCTGCGCCTAAGGAGAAGTTCCTGGCCGGTATGGCGCTGTGTTCCGATGCCCAGTGGGACGATGACCTGGGCGAGGCCGTGGGCGAGCCGACTGAGTGCGCGCTCGTCAACGACGCCGGCAAGGCTGGTCTCACTGGCCTGACTGCCGAGCACCCGCGCGTGGGTGAGGCCCCGTTTGACTCGGGCCGCAAGATGATGTCCGTGGTCGTCGAGACCCTGGACGGCGAGTACGAGCAGTACACCAAGGGCGCGCCCGACGTGGTGATCGGCCTGTGCACCCATATCTACGACGGCGATAAGGTCGTCCCCCTAACCGAGGAGCGTCGCGCCGAGCTCGTGGCCGCTAACAAGGCCATGGCCGACGAGGCCCTGCGCGTACTGGCGCTGGCAAGCCACACCTACACCGAGGTCCCGAGTGACTGCAGCCCCGCTGCGCTCGAGCACGACCTGGTCTTCTGCGGCCTGTCCGGCATGATTGACCCGGTCCGCCCCGAGGTCGCCGACGCCATCCGCGAGGCCCACGATGCCGGTATCCGCACCGTCATGATTACGGGCGACCACATCGACACCGCCGTGGCCATCGCCAAGCAGCTGGGTATCGTCACCGATCGCAGCCAGGCCATCACAGGCGCCGACCTCGACCGCATGAGCGACGAGGAACTCGACGCGCACATCGAGGACTACGGCGTGTACGCCCGCGTTCAGCCCGAGCACAAGACCCGCATCGTCGAGGCTTGGAAGTCGCGCGACCAGATCGTGGCCATGACGGGCGACGGCGTCAACGACGCCCCGTCCATCAAGCGCGCCGACATCGGCGTGGGCATGGGCATCACCGGTACCGACGTCACCAAGAACGTCGCCGACATGGTGCTTGCCGATGACAACTTCGCCACCATCATCGGTGCCTGCGAAGAGGGCCGTCGCATCTACGACAACATCCGCAAGGTCATCCAGTTCCTGCTTTCGGCCAACCTTGCCGAGGTCTTCTCGGTGTTTATCGCCACGCTCATCGGCTTTACCATCTTCCAGCCGGTGCAGCTGCTGTGGGTGAACCTGGTCACCGACTGCTTCCCCGCGCTCGCGCTGGGCATGGAGGATGCCGAGGGCGACATCATGAAGCGCAAGCCGCGCAACGCTAAGGACGGCGTCTTTGCCGGCAACATGGGCTTGGACTGCGTGGTCCAGGGCCTAATCATCACCGTGCTGGTGCTGGCGAGCTTCTTTGTGGGCGTGTACTTTGACATGGGCTACATTCACATCGCTGATATGATCGCCGGCAATGCCGACGAGGAAGGCGTGATGATGGCGTTCATCACGCTCAACATGGTCGAGATTTTCCACTGCTTCAATATGCGCAGCCGTCGTGCGTCGCTGTTCACCATGAAGAAGCAGAACAAGTGGCTGTGGGCTTCCGCCGCGCTGGCACTAGTGCTGACGGTGATCGTGACCGTGCAGCCGACGCTTGCCGAGATGTTCTTTGGTCCTGTGACGCTTGAGCTCAAGGGCGTTCTTGCCGCGCTGGGCCTGGCCTTCCTAATCATCCCGCTGATGGAGATCTACAAGGCGATCATGCGCGCGGTCGAGAAGGAGTAAGTTAACCTGTCCGGGCCCGCCCCTGCGTGTTTTCTTCTTCGCTGGTCCTCGCGCTTCGCGCTGCGGGATCGCTCAGAAGAAAACACTCCCGGGGTGGGCCCTACGGTATCCTTGCTGGCTTTACTCCCGCGCGGATGAAAAAGGGCGGTTGATTTTCAATCTCAACGCAACAGCCTGAACGGACCCTGCGTTTCCGCAGCTAGCGCAACGCGGAACTAGCTCCCGGCACCTGGCCGTCGCCTCGTTTCCGCAGGTGGAGAGGCTATGGAGGCCGGCGTCCCCACC
>DBFAZJ010000069.1:0-5169 GCA_048244295.1 Collinsella sp. | reverse complement strand
CATCAGGGCTGTTATATGTTTCTTTTTTTATACCATTAGGGCGTTTTTAACAAATCCGCAGGAAATGAGAGCGCGAACAACTACCGTTCACCGATTTGTTTGATATTTCCCCTTGCCTTTATACGTCCATCACTCTAGCTGTTATGCCAGCTTTAGCAGGGTAAAGTGTCCCAGAAACCCTTCAGAAACTGAAAGGCGGCCACGGGATTTCCCCCGCGGCCGCCCTGTGACGTGGCTAGTTTTTTAGCTTTGATTGCCGTCTGACATTAGGCTGCTGCGGTGGCCTTGTCGGTCGTTGCCTTGCTGTCGCCGTGACCCTGGCCCTCAAAATGCTTGTAGCACCAGCTGGTGACCAGCGGGGTCAAAATAGCCGTCACGATTGCGCAGGCAGCAACCTGTGCCGTAGCCGTCGCGAGCACGGCGCCGCCGTACATGGCCCCGTTGACGCTTGCCATGGCAGCAGGCGTGGCCACATTGGCTCCGGCGCAGCTCGAAATGGCCGCACCTGCGACACCCGTACCGCCCGTGAGCTTATCGACCGCGATGACGGGAATTGCAAAGACCACCGAGCAGATCACGCCGAGCAGAATACCGGGAAGACCGCCATTAATGAGCTGGCCAAAGGTCATGGTCGAGCCCATGGCAAAGAAGACGAGCACGATGATGGCGGAAAGTGCCGGTGCCATCATCTTCTTAAAGCTGGGGAACAGGTTGCCCAGGATAATGCCGACGACAATCGGCAGGATGGCGCCCACGAGCGACCAGCCAATCGGAGCCTGACCGGCGGCGCCGAGCACGATCATCGTGACCGGAGGGCCGACAACGAGCGTGGTGATGGCGACGGCGCCACGCTCGGCCTCGTTGCCCATGGTGCCCATCAGTCCAGCGTACATAGCGTTGTTGGCACCCGTGCAAGCGGCCAGCATCACCATGGCTGAGATGCCAAACAGGTTGTCGTTGAACACATAAAGGATGAGCAGCGACACGGCAACGACCACGATCTGCTTGACGGCGATGATGATGGCGCCGCGGGCAGCGGCGGCAGGCGCACTCTTAAACGAAATCGTCGTACCGACGATGAGCAAAAATGCGCCCACGAGCGGGCCTGCACCCTGCTGGGTCATGCCAAGCGTAAAGCTGCCGAGCGTTTTGAACAGGTCGGGGAACAGCGTGTTGAGCAGGCAGCCCAACAAAAGCGGCACCAAAATATTGGCGCCCGGGATGGAGGACATCTTAAAGAACGGCTCCTTTGCCGCCGGCGCCTCCACCGCAGTCGATTCACTCATATATATCTCCTTTGGATGCATGCGAATCGAAGCCGCACGCGCCTATGTCAGAAAGAAGGCGACAACCCCGAGTCGCCAGGGTCGCCGCCAAACGATCACCGCGGGGTATTACCCATCCAGGACGATGCCGCCGTCGCAGTCACCGATCTCGCCGTTCACGAAGCTGGCAAGGTCGGAAGCGAAGAACAGCACCATCTGCGCAGGCTCGCTGGCCTGGGCGGCGCGGCCCAGAGGAATACCGTTAATGATGCGCTGAGAGTTCTCGTCAGAAAGGATCGAGGTCATATCGGTCAACGTGAGCGACGGGCACACGGCGTTGCAGCGGACGCCAAACTTGCCGCCTTCCTTGGCGACTGCCTTGGTTAGACCGTTAACACCTGCTTTGGAGCTGGCGTAGGCAGCGGTGCCGAGCAGGCCGCCGCCGATCTTGCCCGCAACGGAACTCACGTTGACGATAGTGCCGGCATGGGCCGCCTTAAAGTGCGGATACACAGCGTTCATCATGGTAAAGGTACCGTTGAGGTTGATGTCGATGGTGCGACGCCACTCGGTGTCATCTATCTCGTCGAACTTCTTGGTGCTGATGACGCCAGCGCAGTTAATCAGGATATTGGTTTGCGGCAGGTCCGTAAAAATCTGCTCGACGGTCTCGCGCGCCTTGGGCGCATCGGCGACATCGAGCTGATAAAACTTGTTGCCCTCGCCAAGCTCGGCCACAGCGGCCTCGCCCTTAGCAGCGTTCCTTGCGATGAGCGCGACATGTCCGCCGCCCGCGACGATGCCCTTGGCGATCTCGAGGCCAATGCCCTGAGTGCCGCCCGTGACAATCGCGGTCTTGCCCGTGAAGTCAAATGCCATGACTCCATCCCCCTTTATGTAAGGTGTCTCCTTGCGGGAAGTTGGAGCATCGCACGTGGCGATTATATGAGTCCCAGTCGTCATGGTGGTGACAACCCCTCGCCTAACCGCGTGCATAATAGTTCTTTGAAACGCTTCAGTAATTGAATGATTTTAAATTTTTATGCACTCTTTATATTTCCTAGCGGCCAAGTAGATTTTTGGGACATGCCTAGAAATCTACCGAATGGGATGGTTGAGCTGGGGTATCATCTTTCACCGGAAATAGTTTCTAGTGTTAGGGGTTTTCGGTGGAAGATACCGATTTCCATGAGCTTGGGCGTCAGCTCCTTACCGAGTTTGGCGGCATTCACCAGCGCGTTTCGCGCTTTGTGGACAAAGCTCTCAGCGGCGAGATGGCTGTCATGCGCGCCCTTATGCTCGCTGGCGGTTCGCTCACGCCGAGCGAACTCGCTGATCGCGCCTGGGTCTCGAACGCCCGCATTGCCAATATCCTACGCGCTCTCGAAGCCAAGGGCTGGGTTGAGCGTGAGCACTCAAAGACCGACCGTCGTCGCGTACACGTCATAGTGACCGACAAGGGATTCAAGGATCTCGAAATCAAACGCCGGGAATTCGAGGACCGCACCGCGGCTTTCCTCGAGCAGCTCGGCGAAACAGATACTCAAGAGATGGTGCGTCTTCTAAGGCGTGCCAACGAAATTATCGACCGCAATCAAGAAAGGAGAGATGCCGAGTGAGGATTCTCAAGCTCTTTAAAAAGCATGTCCTGGCACTGTTCGCAGCTATCGTACTTATCGTAATCAGCTGCAACGCTGATCTGGCACTGCCTACTTATATGAGCGACATCGTCGACGTGGGCGTGCAGCAAGGCGGCATCGCCTCGCCCGTGCCCGACACCATTCGCGCCGAATCGCTCGACGACCTCGAACTCTTTATGAGCGCCAAGGACGCCAAGGCTGTGGAGGCCGTGTTTAGCAAGGCGAACAAAAACGACATTCGAACGTACAAGGGCACCGAGGAGGAGCGTACCGATGGAGGCAAGATTGCCGACATCATGAGCCTGCCTGAGACCGTCGTGCTCGCCTTCAACCAGGGCATCGACGCCGACTCCATGGGCGACATGACCGGCGCATCCACCGAGGCAAGCGATGGCGGCGCCGCTCAGGCCATGCCCACCCCCGAGCAGATGGCAGCGATGACGCCCGAGCAGCTCGCCGAGATGCAGAAAAAGGCCGCAGCCACGCAGAGCATGCAAAAGCAGATCGACGCCGACGGCGGCAAGATCACCATGAAGAGCCTGCGCCTGGGTCTCGAGGGCGGCCTAATCGACCAGGACAAGCTCGTCGAGGGCGCCAACGATATGGCAGACAAAATGGGCTCCATGTCGGGCTCCATCGTCACCCAGCGCGCCGTGAGCTACGTGCAGGACGAGTACAAGGCACAGGGCATCGACCCCGCCGACGTGCAGAACGCCTACCTGGGCCGCATGGCGACCACGATGTTTGGCCTGTGCCTGGTCTCGCTCGTCGCCACCATCCTGACCGGCGCCGTGGCTTCGCGTACCGCCTGCTCCATCGCCCGCGACCTGCGCCGCGAGACCTTCAACAAGGTTATGCACTTCTCGCCGGCAGAGGTGGGCAAGTTTAGCCAGGCCTCGCTCATCACCCGCTGCACTAACGATATTCAACAGATTCAGATGGCCGCAACCCTGTTTATCCGCATGTGTCTGATGGCCCCCGTCATGGGCATCGTCGCCGTCATGCGCGTCCTGGCCAACCACACCGGCCTGGAGTGGACCATCGCCGTGGCCATCATCGCCGTCTCGGCCGTCGTCGGCGTGCTTATGGGCCTCACCATGCCCAAGTTCAAAAAGATGCAGAGCTTTGTTGACCGCGTGAACCTTACCGCCCGTGAGCTGCTCGACGGCCTTATGCCCATCCGCTCGTTCAACCGCGAGGAACATGAGCTCGAGCGCTTTGACAAGGCTTCGCTCGACCTGATGACCACGCAGCTCTACACCAACCGCGCTATGAGCTTTATGATGCCGCTCATGATGCTCGTCATGAACTGCATCACCGTGCTCATCGTCTGGTTTGGCGCGCAGGGCGTGTCCGACGGCGTGATGCAGGTCGGCAACATGATGGCGTTTATCTCCTACACCATGCAGATCGTCATGGCGTTTATGATCCTCACCATGGTTTCGGTCATCCTGCCCCGCGCCGAGGTCGCAGCCGAGCGCGTGGAAGAGGTCATCACCTGCCCCACGAGCATCAACGACCCTGCCTCGCCCAAACTGCCTGCTGCCAGCGCGCCGCGCGGTGAGCTCACCTTCCGTGACGTGAGCTTCCAGTATCCCGATGCCCGCGCCGACGTCATCAGCGGCGTGAACTTCACCACGCACGCCGGTCAGATGCTCGGCATCATTGGCTCCACGGGCTCGGGCAAGTCCACGCTCGTACAGCTGATTCCGCGCCTGTACGACGTCACGGGCGGCAGCATTTCGCTCGACGGCATCGACGTGCGCGACATGACCCTTTCCGAGCTGCGCCACCGCATTGGCTATATCCCGCAGCAGGGACGTCTGTTCTCGGGCACCGTCGAGAGCAACCTCAAGTTTGCCGGCGACATGGTAAGCGACGAGGACATGCACCGGGCGGCACGCATCGCCCAGGCCGAGGACTTTATCGCCGAGCGCGAGGGCGGCTACGACTCCCCCATCAGCCAGGGCGGCTCCAACGTCTCGGGCGGTCAGCGCCAGCGCCTGGCCATCGCCCGCGCCCTGGCCAAAAAGCCCGAGGTCGTGGTGTTCGATGACTCGTTTAGTGCCCTCGACTACAAGACCGACGCCCGCCTGCGCGAGGAGCTGGCCAAAAACGTCACTGACGCCGCGCTCGTGGTCGTGGCCCAGCGCATCGCGACCATCATGCACGCCGACCAGATCATCGTGCTCGACGACGGCCACGTAGTGGGCACCGGCACGCACGAGGAGCTGCTGCGCAGCTGCCCGGCGTACCTGGAGATC
>DBFAZJ010000068.1:0-6450 GCA_048244295.1 Collinsella sp. | reverse complement strand
AGGCATGAGCCGCAAGCGCGAGTTCACGATCTTCACCATCCTGTCGGTGATCGGCCTGGGCCTCAACGACCTGTACATGTTTGTGGGCGTCACGTTTTTGAGCATCGGCTACCAGGCCATGAAGGCCATCGCCACGTTCCTTGTCACCTGGTACAACTACTTCAGTCGCCGCTTCTTCCTCGAGGGCGCACGGTCGTAGTCGATTCACTATTTGCTTGAATGTATAACCGGTTGGAATTACCGTTCCAACCGGTTTTTTGTTTGCAGAGAGACCCGGCGACCCAGTCCCATTCGCATGAAAAACGGGCGGTCCGGATGTTGGTCCGAACCGCCCGTCTGGCGCGCTATGTCGAGGCCTCTAGCCCGTTACGTAATACCAAACGACGTTGTCGCCATTGGAGAGAACGTAGTTACTGCAGGCCGTCATGGGCGTTGCGCCGTTGACGGAGTACATCCAGCCGCTCGTGCCGCCGTACTGTTTCTCGGCCAAACCACCAATCGCGGAGACATACGTACCGTACGACGAGCCATGTGCGTTGACAGAAAGGCCCAGCGCGCACAGGGCATCGTAAACGGTGGCGCCTTCGTTAAAGGTAAAGGTGCCGCCAGAGGACACGGGATTGCCCACAGCGCTCGATGTGACCGAAACCGTCACCGTAACGTAGTTGGACTCCTGTGAGCCGCTTTGGCTGCCCGAGGAGGCATTTCCACCATTAGAGGATGAGGCTCCATCAGACGACTGGCCACCGCCCGAAGAAGCACCGCCAGACGCATTGGAAGTATCACCGGCTCCCGTATTTTGGGCAGCGGATTTATCGCCAGACTTCTTGCCGCCCCGGTCCTCGGACTTCTTGCTATCCGAGTTTTTGTCCGATTCCTTGTTTGAAGACTCGGAATCGTCCTTGGCGTCGTTCGAACCCTTGGGCTCGTCTTTTGCATCATTCGAAGATTTGGAATCCTTGGAACTAGCCTCGCCCGAAGCGGCAGACGAGCCAGACCCCTTGGTGTCCTTGGCGACGACGCTCTCCCCCGTCACGGTCTGAACGATCCAGTCAATGGACCAGGCGCCGCTCTCGGAAGGATGGACGAAGCCCAGCGAGACGACGATCAGAATGGTGCACGCGGCAGCAAGAACGCCAAGGAGCGCCTTGCGACGAGAGGCGGACGCCGCCGAAGCGGCGCCCTGTTGCTTTGCATCGTCGAACTGAATGAACGAGGAATCTGGTTGCTTGGGGTCAGCGTCCTTGGATTTATTGGACACAACCCTCACCTACCGACGTTTGGTGAACACGAACACGCCGACGATGGCGAGACCGATGACGCCGGCGGCAACGCCAACAATGGCGAGCGGGTTGGTGCCAGTCTCCTGCTCGGAAGCACTAGAGGACTTCTTAGCAGTGGTCGTAGAAGCAGCACCCGTATCGGACTTGGAATCGGACTTCTTGTCGGACTTCTTGTCGGACTTGCCGTCCTTCCTGTCAGACTTCTTGTCAGACTTCTTGTCAGACTTCTTCTCGTCCTTCTTATCGGACTTATCGGAGTCCTTCTTGTCGGACTTGTTGTCCTTGGTCTCGGTCTTGGTCGACACCGTCGTCTTGGTCGTCGGCTTATGACCCGGGGCGACAGCGCCGCCCTTCGAGCCGGAGCCGGAACCCGTGCCAGTGCCAGCGCCAGTGCCGGAACCAGTACCGGTACCAGAACCGCCGCCGCCATTCGAACCAGCGCCGCCATTACCGCCAGGGTTAACGGCATTCTTGGTCCACTTGGCATACAGCGTCAGATCGGCCGTCACCGGCGTGCTAAAGTCATACGCCTGCGTGCAAGCCTCATCGGTATACCAACCGCCGAAAGTGTAGCCATCGCGCGTCGGATCGGCCGGCTTGACCAGCTTGCCATCGGACGTAGCAACAAACTTAGTGTCGCAAGCAGACCCGCCGTTGGAGTTAAAGGCAACCGTCCAAGACTCGACAGCTCCAAGTTTAAACAGCGTGCCCGAATCATTGATGTAGTAGAGATTGCCAGAAGCATCGGCAATGACCGGAGAGTCACAGTACTGGTAATGGCCAGCCGCATCATAAATCTGCGTCGCCTCTGCATCGCCGAGCGTATAGCGATACACGCCACCACCAGCAGAGTAGTTGACGTAATCCTTGCTATCCGCGCTGTTAACGGTGAAGTACACATAGGTCTTGCCGCCCTGAACACTCACCAGCGGAGTAGCAGCAATACCGTTGAGGCCAGCCGGCAGCGCCTTGCCGTCGGCAGCAGCGACCATCGTGGTCTTACCCGTCTTCAGGTTATAGAGAACCAGAGCAGAGCCAGTAGCCGTCTGTCCGCCGACAATCAGATTGTCACCAGACACCGCAGGGGCGCTCAGATTATTCGTAAGGCCCAGATCAACCGTCTTCTGTTCACTCAGCACGCCCTTCGCCGAAAGCGAAATCACATGGAGCTTTCCGTCGTGCGTCATCTGATAGAAGGTCGAACCATTGGACGGATCGGCAATGCAATCGGCATTTGCGACAGCGCCGAGCTTCATGGTCGAAACGACATCGCCCGTCGTCTTATCAATGCACTTAAGCGTACCCGCGCTCGTAGGAACGATGGCATACTTATCCGTCAAAGCCGCACCAGTCCAGTAATAGCCCTCGGCAGGGTCGATGTTCTGCCAAGAAACTTCGCCCGTGGCAATCTTAATGCGCGCAAAGGAGCCGTTGCCGTAGGTCGCGTTGTAATTCTCGTCATACGAAATATCGACCGAGCCTACATAGACGTACTCGCCGTCCGAAACGACGGTGCAGGAGCTCTGCGTCAAGTCCGTCAAACCAGGCGTCAGCCACTTGCAGATCAGCTTGTCTGCAGTAATCGCCTGGACCGCACCGCCGTTGAGCGGAACGATGATAAGGCCATTGGTATAGATCGGACGAGAGGTATAGCTCACCTTGGAGGCAAGCGGCGCAGAGGCAACCTTTTTGCCCGTGGACGAATCGATCTTAATGAGCTCGTTCTCGGTCGCGATGTACACAAAGCCGTTAGCAATGACAGGCTCGCTGCAGTTGGCATACTGCTGACCAGACTCGGCCTTCCAATCGAAGGCCCACTTAAGACCGGCGGCCTGCGCAGGCGTCTTGGCATCCGTTACGGTCGAACCGTTGCCACTGTTGCCGTAGCCGGCCCACTCGGCATCCCAATCAGGAGTCGTCGCGCTCGGATCCACGACAATCTTGTCGGGATCGGGCATGGGAGAATTATCGGTGGTATAGGCAAGCGTGACCTTATCGCCGCTCTTGAGCGTAATCTGATTGGCGCAGAGTAAGGAGGGCTCTCCGTTGATATACAGATGCCAATATTTATTGGTCGCAGCATCCCAACCATACGGCTTGTGATCGAACGGCGAAGTAATGGAATTCAGGAACCAGTACTCACCACTCTGGGAGCCGTTGTACGCAACGCCCTTGGCCTTCAGAACTGCCTCAATAAGGTTCTGGGCCGTGGAGCCTTCGGGCAGAGAAACATTGCTTGCCGTGCCCCAACGCGTATTGTTCCCGTTGACATCGGGACCGATAACATCGGCGGATCCAAGCACCTGACCGGGGAGGGCATCGGCGTCAGCACCATACATAAAGGTGACGGCGTCACCCTCCTGGAGCTTGTAGGCACCGGCGCCAACGTCGGCGAACTTGCCATTTACGTAGAAGCGCCAATAGCTATTGGTCGCAGCATCATAGCCACAATAGGACTTACCATCGAAGGGCGAATAAATGCCGTTGAGGAACCAGCCCCAAGACGATTCGCCAGCATCGAGAGTAAGGCCGACCTGCTCAAGGAGATCCTTGGCAGTGGAGCCTGCCTTGAGACTCGTCTGACCCGTCGAAGCCCAAACCTGCTGCTTGCCGTCCTTGTCCTTACCGAGAACCTGAACAGAAGCATGGACAGAATCGGACGGCAACTGGTCGCCCCAGCCACCGTAGAACCACGTGACGGTATCGCCGGCATGGATGGTGACATTGTCCGCCGTATAGTCACTCGACTTGCCGTTGATGAACAGCTGCCAATAGGTCGAATAATCTTGGGGCGTACCCAGCTCAACACCGTTGTACTTAAGGCTCAGAATGAAGGAGCCCGCAGCAACGGCGTCAATGTCGTTCGCCTCGAGTGCGACCTTCGTAAGATCAAGCGCGCTCGAACCGGACGTCACCACATACTGCGCATTATCGACCCAAGTCTGAGTCTTGCCCTGGGCATCGCGACCAATGACGGTCACATTTGCGGCAACCTGGTCTTTAACGACAGGGGACGAGCTACCAGCCGTATAGGCAAACTCAATCTTCTGCCCCTGGGTGAGCTTGACGCTGCTCGCGCCAACCGAGGAAGACGCGCCGTCGACGAACAGCTGCCAGAAGGCATAAGTCGTCGGATCGAAGGCAAGCGTACGGCCATCGCTCGGGGATGTGATGCTTTTGAGGTAGAAACCGTATGCCGTGTTCGGATCGTAGTCTGCCTTGAAGCCCGTCTTCTGCTGCAGCTTAACGAAGGCATCCGCAGCCGTCGCGCCCTCGTCGAGCTTGAGCTGCGTGGGTGCCACCCAGGTCTGAGCCTTGCCGTCGGCATCGGTGCCGATAATCGAGAACGAGACCTCGACCTGCTTCTTGGCGACATCGCCGGTTTCTGTCGGGTTCTCTGTCTGGATGGCAGCCGCGGCGGCAGATCCTGCTTGGCCAGCGGATGCCGTCGAAGACTGCTCGCTCGTGGCAGGGCTCTCCCCCGTCGCCGAGCCTTCGTCGCCAGTTGCCGCCTCAGTTGTGGCGACACTAGTTGCAGACGCGCTCCCAGAATCCGAAACCTCGGCGCCGCTCTGCTCAGCGGTACCGCCCGCAAGCGCTGCGTCCTCGCCCGGCGTCGCAGCCTGAGCCACAGCCTCGGCAATGCCCTCAGCGCCCTCGGCCCACAGCTGAGCCGGCGTGGTGCCAAAGGCCATCGCGAAGGCCAGGAATGCCACCAGGCCGCGCTTGGCTACATCGCGCGCAATCGCGCCACGGCGATGCGAGACGCGCTGGCGCTCGTCCTCAAACATATCCATTTGTCTCCTACTGTCTGTACTTGGAGCGTTGCCTTGAGACTGCCCCACGTCATCGCGCATGTTGCGCTCGAGTTCCCCCATCGGGACCCCCTTCCCTCCAGAGCCCTATGCACACCGGCGGCAAAAGCAGCAGCCGCATGCAAGACGGGAGGCGATCCGACTTAACCTTAACGACTCGGGCACGTCGTCCGATCTGCGACGCGAGCATCCCGAGCCAAGAGGAATTACGGTTACTGGTACAGCCGGGGACTTGCACCCCGATTCTCCCAAATGCGCAGGATAACCGCGCATTCGTGCGTCTCCGCACCACCATCTAGGCCATCGATTATTACCGTCAAAATGGTATCACGCAAAAGGGCCTCGCACGCAGGCGAAGCCCAAGGTAAAAGCTATTGTTTGCGATAGGAAAATGCGGTGACGGCCGCAGCCTCTAGTGCCTGCCGCCGTGACTGTTGAGCCAGATATTGCGGCCCAGCATAAGCGCCAGCACCAGCGCGCTCACGTAGCCCATAAAGCCAATGACCGGGATACCAAACACAACCGGCTCGATGCGCGCGTAGTACACCACCGACGAACCGATAAACAGACCGGCGATCACAATTGCCATCGACATGCGGTCGATAATCCCACCTAGCTGTCGCAGCGCCTTATCGCTGCTCATGATCTGCGTGTTTACCTTAAGCTGGCCGCGCGTAAGCATGCGCGAAGCCAAGCCCAGATACTCGGCCGCCTCGAGCGAGCCTTTTGCCGCGCGATAGCTGCTCGCGGCAAGATCGCGTCCCATATCACGCACGCTCGCATAGGTGCTTTTCTCGTTTTTAATGTGCGTTTGGATGATCTGGATCATGTTGACGTTGGGCATGTACTCGGTCAACAAACCCTCGAGCGTCACCATGCCGCGCGCGAACATCGTCACCACGCTCGGCAGCTCAACATCATTCTTACGCGCGAGGTTTAACAGCGAGGTCAAAAACTCGCCGATATCCAGATCCTTCAGGTCAAGGCCCGCAAAGTCAGCCACGATAAAGTCAAGGTCGGACAAAAACGCTGAATGATCGAGCTCGGCCGAATCGCCACGCGTCACGGCGAAGCGCATGAGCGAATCCTTGAGCTTGGGCACGTCACCCTCGGCCACGGCGAAAATCATGTCCTTGACGATACCGCGGTCGTGACTCGACATACGCCCGACCATGCCCAAGTCGATAAAGTAAACGATGCCGTCCTTGAGAATGATGTTTCCCGCATGCGGGTCGGCATGGAAAAAGCCGTCGTCGAGCACCTGCGTCGAGTAGTCCTCGACAATCGCGGCACCGATCTTTTCCAAGTCATAGCCCTCGGCCACCAAGCGTTCAGGATCGGCGATCGAAATG
>DBFAZJ010000067.1:0-2886 GCA_048244295.1 Collinsella sp. | reverse complement strand
CTCAATGCCCGCGACGGACGCAACGCAAATGCCGCCCTGCTCGTTAACGTCACGCCTGAGGACCTTCCCAACGATGACCCGCTCGCCGGCATCGAGCTCCAGCGTGCCTGCGAGGCGGCCGCCTATCGCCTGGGCGGTTCCAACTGGAACGCACCGGCACAACTCGTCGGAGATTTCCTCGCAGGACGCGCCAGCAAGGCGCCCGGAAAGGTAAAGCCCACCTATCCGCTCGGTGTGACCTGGACGGCAATTGACGAAGCCCTACCGCAGCATATCGTCGAGTCGCTCCGCCTGGGACTTCCCCTACTCGGAAAAAAGCTACGAGGCTACGACCGTCCCGATGCCGTTCTTACCGGCGTGGAGACTCGTTCGAGCTCACCTGTCACTGTCACCCGAGACCGAACGTGCCATGCCGTGTCGACCCCGGGCCTCTACCCTTGTGGCGAGGGAGCTGGATATGCCGGCGGCATCATGAGCGCGGCCACCGACGGCATCCGTTGTGCTGAAGCCCTGATCACAGACCTCTAACGCACGAATTCCAGCGCGCAAAAGACATAGGCCCCGAGCTCCACAGGGAACTCGGGGCCTGTTCGCTATTTCTTAAACCGTGTACCCTGGCGTTTTCTGCCCGATGCGAACGTGGAACCCTTGCGGGCCTGCGAACGTAAGCGCTCGATCGTCTCGTCCTCAGACGCGCCCTCGAGCATCGCCCGAATCTGAACGACGGCATCGCGCAGGCGCGCCGCCTCCTCAAAGTCCATGGCGGCAGAAGCGTTGCGCATATCCTCTTCCATGGTTTCGACGATCCGCACAAGCTCGTCATGCGGCAGTTCTTCCAACTGCTCCGCAAGTGTCTGCTCGGGCGCCACCGTTTCCGGCACGCCGCCCTCGCCCGACTCATCGGGCGTATAGAATGCACCATGGCCAAGAGAGTCGCCCTTCGAGCGTCCCTTGGAACCCACGGTTTTTTCGGCCTCGGCAATAAAACTTGAGATGTCGTTGATGGCCTTGCGCACCGTCTTGGGCACGATGCCATGCTCTTCGTTATATGCCATCTGAATCTCGCGACGGCGCTGCGTCTCTTCGATGGCCTCTTTCATCGAATCGGTCACAACGTCCGCATACATGATGACTTCGCCATCGGCGTTACGGGCCGCGCGGCCAATCGTCTGAATCAGCGAACGGCGGTTGCGCAAGAATCCTTCCTTATCGGCATCGAGAATTGCCACCAGTGAGACCTCGGGAAGATCCAAGCCCTCGCGAAGCAGGTTGATGCCAACGAGGACATCGATCTTGCCCTCGCGCAGCGTTCGCAGGATCTCGACACGGTCCATTGTCGCCGTATCAGAATGCATGTAATTGACCTTAATGCCCGCATCAAGCAGATGGTCGGTCAGGTCCTCGGCCATGCGCTTGGTCAACGTGGTCACCAGCACGCGCTCCTTGCGGGCAACGCGCTCGCGAATCTCGTCCTCAAGATCGTCAATCTGACCGCGAACCGGACGCACATCGATCTTGGGATCGAGCAGACCGGTCGGACGAATAATCTGCTCAACGTCGTTCTGGCTAACCCGCAGCTCATAGTCGCCCGGTGTTGCCGAAACGTAGATGAACTGGGGTATCCTTGCCTCAAACTCATCGAAACGAAGCGGGCGGTTATCGAGCGCCGAGGGCAGGCGAAAACCGTGTTCCACCAGCGTCACCTTACGCGAGCGGTCACCTTCGTGCATGCCGCGAATCTGCGGCACCGTCACATGGCTCTCATCGATGATGCAGAGCATATCCTTGGGAAAGTAATCGATTAGGGTAAACGGCGGCTCACCCGGCTTGCGACCGTCCAGATGACGCGAGTAGTTCTCGATGCCGTTGCAAAAGCCCATCGTCTCGAGCATCTCAAGATCATAATCGGTGCGCTGCTGCAGACGCTGCGCCTCGAGCAACTTGTCGGTCGCCTTGAGCTCCGCCACGCGCTTCTCGCACTCTTCGCTGATCGATTTCAGAGCCGCCTTGACCTTCGGCTTCTCGGTCACGTAGTGTGATGCCGGCCATACGGGGATGGCCTCGTACTCACGAAGCATCTCACCGGTGACCTCATCGATCTCGGCAATCAACTCGACCTCGTCGCCAAAAAACTCAAACCGCAATGGATGCTCGGCATAAGGCGGATACACGTCGACAACATCGCCGCGCACGCGGAACGTGCCGCGTGCCAGGTCATAGTCATTACGATCATATTGAATGTCGATAAGTGCATGGATAAAGTCATCGCGCTCGAGCGGCACCTTCTTGTCGACGTTTGGAGCTAGGCCCGCATAGTCCTCTGGAGAGCCAATGCCATAGATACACGAGACCGATGCAACGACGATCACATCGCGTCGAGAGAGCAGTGACGCGGTCGCCTGATGGCGCAGCATCTCGACCTCTTCGTTAATCGAGGAGTCTTTCTCGATATATGTATCGCTTTGTGGCACATACGCCTCGGGCTGATAGTAGTCGTAGTACGAGACGAAGTAGACCACAGCGTTATTGGGAAAGAACTCTTTGAGCTCGCTCGCAAGCTGAGCGGCGAGCGTTTTATTCGGAGCCATGACAAGGGTCGGCTTACCCAAGGCCTCAATGGTTTTGGCCATCGTAAAAGTCTTACCCGAACCAGTCACACCCAGCAAAACCTGATAGCGGTCTCCGTCCCTCACGCCCCGTACAAGCGACTCAATGGCCTTAGGCTGGGAACCGGCAGGCTCATAGGGAGACACGACCTTAAACGGCACGTCAGAGCCTTCAACGCCAAAGCGCTTAAGTTCACCACCAACGCGTTCTACTTCAAATTCCGCCATGGATACTCCTACCTCATATATCTGCAGTATACGCAGGCGGCAGGCATAGTCC
>DBFAZJ010000066.1:0-3486 GCA_048244295.1 Collinsella sp. | reverse complement strand
GGGCATGAGCGGCATCAGCAGGTGAGCGGCAATGCGGATGGCCTCGAGCAGGTTGTAGATCACAAACGCCAGCTCGTCAGCCTTGGCCTCGTCCTTGGCAAGTGCCCAAGGCTCGGAGTCCTCGATGTAGTGGTTGGCGGCGTGGATGAGCTCCATGACCTCGTCCTTGGCTCCACCGTAATCGAGCACGTCCATCTTGGCCATGTAGCGCTCGACCAGACCATCGGCGATCTTTGCCAGCGGGTTGTCGAACGCATCGAACGATGCGGGCTTGGCGGGCGCGCAACCGTCAAAATACTTGCCGCTCATGTTGAGCGAACGCGAGATCAGGTTGCCCCAGCTGTTGGCCAGATCGGCGTTGTAGACCTGCTCCATGCGGTCAAAGCTGATAGCACCGTCGGTGCCGGGGACGACGTCGGTCATAAAGTAGTAGCGATAGCCCTCAACGCCCAGCATGTCGATAACGTCCTGCGGAGCGATGGCGTTGCCGCGGCTCTTGGACATCTTCTCGGCCTTGCCAGTCTCGGCATTGCGCACGGTCAGGAAGCCGTGGGCAAAGACGTGCTCGGGCAGGGCCTCGCCGATGGCCATGAGCATGGCGGGCCAAATGACGCAGTGGAAGCGGATGATGTCCTTACCCACGATATGGAACTGCGCGGGCCAGCGATAGGCCAGCTCGGCACGGGCCTCGTCGGTGTCGACACCGTAGCCGACGGCCGTCATATAGTTGAGCAGCGCATCGAACCACACGTAGGTCACGTGGCCCTCGTCAAACGGGACCTGAATGCCCCAGTCAAAGCTCGTACGGCTCACGGAAAGGTCGTTAAGGCCGCCTTCGACAAAGCTGCGAACCTCGTTCATGCGGAACGCAGGCTCGACAAAGTCGGGATGCTCGTCATAGAGCTTAAGCAGCTTGTCCTGGAAGGCGGAAAGCTTAAAGAAGTAGGACTCCTCCTGCACGCGCTCAAGCGGACGGTGGCAGTCGGGGCACAGGTGCTGGCCGACGCTGCCGTACTCCTCGTCGCCCTTCTGGACCTGTGTATCGGTGAAGTAGGTCTCGTCAGGCACGCAATACCAACCGTCGTAGCTGCCCTTATACAGGTAGCCGGACTCCTTCATGCGCTCCCACAGGTACTGCACGGCATGATGTTGGCGCGGCTCGGTGGTGCGGATGAAGTCGTCGTTGGAAATCTCGAGCTTGCTCCAAAGCTCCTTGAAGTGCGGGGCCTGGCTATCGGTCCACTCCTGCGGCGTCATGTTGTGCTTGGCTGCGGCCTCGGCGACCTTCTCGCCGTGCTCGTCCATGCCGGTCAGGAACTTGACGTTATAGCCGGCGGAGCGACGATAACGGGCCTGGACGTCGGCGATGATGGTGGAATAAGCCGTGCCCAGGTGCGGATCGGCGTTGACGTAGTAGATGGGCGTCGTGATAAAGAACGAAGGCTTGCTTTGATCCATGGGGTTTGTCCTCCAGAAAAACGTTGCATACAGAGGATGATTCTAGCGCAAGGGCTGGATATCCTCCATCTATTGCATATCGAGCACCATGGCATAGACATCGCGCTTGCGGCGCGAATACTTCTGAGACAGGCGCTTGGCCACCGCAGAGGCGGGCTCCCCCTCCTCGAGCGCGGCGCGGATATCCTCGCGCAGGGCCTCGTCAGGATCCGCTGCCGCGGCGCCAACCGGCACGATACCGGCCTCCTCATCCTCGCTCGGCGGCGCGATGACCAGCGCAATCTCGCCCTTTACCTCGCCGCGAGCACGCAGCTCCTCGGCGAGCTGGGCGGCGGGCCCGCGCAAGACTTCCTCGTGCAGCTTGGTGAGTTCGCGGCAGACGGCAACCTCACGCTGGGGAAAGACCTCCGCCACGGCCTCGAGCGTCGCCACGATGCGATGTGGAGACTCGTAGAAGATGAGCGCGCCAGGCACTACGGCAAGGCGCTGCAAACGGCGCACGCGGTCGCCGTGTTTTCGGCCCAAAAAGCCCTCGAAGAAAAAATGCTCGCAGGGAATGCCGGACGAAACGAGCGCCGTGACGCAAGCAGAGGGCCCGGGAATAACTTCTACGGGCACATCGGCCTCACGCGCCGCCTCGACCAGCGCCTGGCCGGGATCGGACACACTCGGCATGCCGGCGTCCGAGGCAAAGGCGAGGGTCTCCCCCGCCAGCAGACGGTCGACCAGGCCGGCGGCGCGGCTGGCGATCACATTCTCGTCGCAACGGACAAGCGGTTTGGAAATGCCCAGGTGCATCAGCAGCTTTGACGTCACACGCGTGTCTTCGCAGCAGATGACATCGGCAGCGGCAAAGGCCTCGCCAACGCGCGGGGACAGGTCGCCCAGGTTGCCGATGGGCGTGCCGACCACATAGAGCTTGCCCGTATGGGCGCTGTTTTGCGTCATATCAACCTATTCAATCATGCCGCGCTCGAGCGTACCGAGCGCCGCGCGGGCGTCCCATGCTGCAATGCGCTTCTCGGTCTTCCACGTTTGGAAGAACCAACCGGCAGCCGGCGCAAACGAAGCCAGCTGGTTGGCGATAAACACGCGCTCGTAGGCATTGCGGCCCTCAGGCGTAACCGACGAGTTGGCAAAGATCGCCGCGCCCGACCATTCGCCCACCAGCACGGGGAACCCAGTCGAAATCGCTTCTTTGAGCTCGCGCTTGTTACGCGAAATCGCCGTCGTCAGCCCGCGGGGGCTCGTGATGTCGAGCGCATGCTCGTCGCGGTAATGGTACAAGTGAAGGTCCATGTAGACGTTCTTGTACTTGGCGCCGCGCATAAAATGCTTCCACTCGCTGGGATGCCCCGACGACGAGAAGACGACGATCTTATCCTCGGGCATATACGAACGAACGAGCTCGTAGGCATCGCGATAGAAATTGCGCAGGTAGTGGGCCGGAATGCCATCCGTCATGGTAAAGAGGCTCTTGCGGACACTCATCTGCGGCGTATCCAGCAGCTCAATGCCCAGCAGGCTCTCGGCCTCGCCGTAACGCTCGGCCAAGCGCTCGAGCACGTCGAGTGCGACATGGCGGCCGTTAGTGGACGAATGCCACTCGGCAACAGCCTCCGGCGTGGCGGGCGAATCGTTGGAATCGCCCTGGCCACCGGGCACAGTCGCCAGGTCAAGCAGCACGCGAATGTTGTACTTGGCAGCCCACTCAATTGCACGGTCGATGTAGTCGACAACCGAGATGTAGGACGCATCGGACTCCTGCGAGCCAAAGGCATACCAGGGCACCGGCAGACGCACGGCGTTGAGGCCGATCTGCGCCATGCGACGGAAATCGTCCTCGCTCACAAACGTCTCGTAATGACGGCGCATGCGCTCGTTATAGGCGGCGGTGCCCATGGCCTCCTGCAGCTCGGCCGCGTTGGATGCACCGGTCGCCGCGTATAGCGACGGGGTCACCCAAGGCTCGGGAATAAACCAGCCAGAGAGATTAACGCCGAGTATCCTCTCCATCACTGCCCCCTT
>DBFAZJ010000065.1:0-2726 GCA_048244295.1 Collinsella sp. | reverse complement strand
GCGTCCCAGCGAGCTTGCCTATCTTGAGGAGCACGCGTTTGGCGGCCTGGTGCCGCGAATAGTGCCGGACCTTGAGGGGTCGGCGGGTGCCATGCGCGGCATCGCGAGCTCGTTGGCCGCGGCCCGATTGCCGCTCGTGGCTATCGTCGCCTGCGATATGCCGTTTGTCTCGCCGGAACTCATCGGCACGCTTGCCGATCGTGTCGAGGTCGAGGCGCTCGACGCGTGCGTGCCGCGCGAGGAGCGGGGGATTGAGCCGCTTTGCGCCGTCTGGCGCCGTGACGCGTGTGCGCCGGTTGCCCAAGAGCTGCTCTCCTGCGACCGACAGCGCATTCGCTGCCTGATCAATCGCGTTCAGGCTGGTTATATGGATGAGCCGCAGATTGTTGCGGTCGCCGGCTCGACGCTCTGCTTCGAGAACGTCAATACGCCCGAGGAGTTTGCTGCCGCCGAGTTACTTGCCTAGACGATTGGAGTCGCCATGTCTCACGATATTTGTCCCGACACGGGAGAACCTTGCACTTGCGACGGGTCCGAACCCTGTACCTGCGGTTGCGGTGGCTGTGGACATACTGCGGAAGAGGAAGCGGCCGCCGCGGCGTATCGTGAGGCACACCGCGAAGGCCCGTCCGGTGATGCCCTCGACCACGAGCGCAAGATCATCGTTTCGTTCGATAGCACCTTCGATGTGATGGAATGCGAACAGCTGTGCCTGGATGCCGGCGTGCCCGGGCGCATTATGCCTTTGCCCGGCTCCATTACCGCCGGCTGCGGGCTGTGCTGGGCCATGCCGTTCTCGGGCGACGCCCTCGCCGCTTTCCGCGCCGCCACCGAGGGCCGCATAACCCCTGCCGACTACCATCAGCTCGTCCTCTAACCACCAACACCGCCGCGAAGGTGCCCAATATGGTGGTTTGGAACACGTGGACGAAACAGGTTTGAAACACGGGTTTTGCACGTCAGGCTCTCAAAAACGCTTCTACCTGCATCGTAATCAAAACGAAACATCTGCTCGTCGGCTTATGCGAAACTTTGCTGCAACAGTGCGATATTATCCATACTCGATAAAGTTCGCGGCGCATAGGGTGCCGCGACCAACATTTTCGTTTCCCATCATTGGAGGAAGCATGAGCTACACGCAGAAAGTTCTCGAAGAGCTCAAGGCCCGCTATCCCGAGCAGCCTGAGTTCATCCAGGCCGCGACCGAGATCCTCGGCACCATCCAGCCGGCGCTCGACGCTCACCCCGAGTACGAGGAGGCCGCCCTGCTGGAGCGCCTCGTCGAGCCCGAGCGTATCGTCATGTTCCGTGTTCCCTGGGTCGACGACCAGGGCAAGGTTCAGGTCAACCGCGGTTACCGTGTCGAGTTCAACTCTGCCATTGGACCCTACAAGGGCGGCCTGCGCTTTAACCCGACGGTCACCCTGGGTATGCTCAAGTTCCTGGGTCTGGAGCAGATCCTCAAGAACAGCCTGACCACCCTTCCCATGGGCGGCGGCAAGGGCGGCTCCGACTTTGACCCCAAGGGCAAGTCCAACAACGAGATCATGCACTTCTGCCAGTCCTTCATGACCGAGCTCTATCGCCACATTGGCCCCAACACCGACGTTCCCGCCGGCGACCTGGGCGTTGGCGGCCGCGAGGTTGCCTACCTGTTCGGTCAGTACAAGCGCCTGACCAACGAGTGGACCGGCGTCCTTACCGGCAAGGGCCTTTCCTTTGGCGGCTCGCTCGCCCGTACCGAGGCCACCGGTTACGGTCTGGTTTATTTTGTGGACGAGTACCTCAAGAGCCGCGGCGACTCCTTCGAGGGCAAGAACGTCGTCGTTCATGGCTCCGGCAACGTCGCCATCTACGCCGTCCAGAAGGTCTCCCAGCTCGGCGGCAAGGTGCTCGCCTGCTCTGACACCCACGGCTGGGTCGAGGATTCCGACGGCATCGACTACACCGTGCTCGAGCACATCTACAACAAGAAGCGCTCCGGCCTCGACAAGGGCGTTACGCTCGCTATGTACGTTGACGAGAAGCCCAACGCCGTGTGGCACGAGGGTGACGGCCGTGGCGTGTGGCAGCTGCCCTGCGACATCGCGCTGCCCTGCGCTCGCGAGAACACGCTGCTGCTCGAGGACGCCCAGGCGCTCGTTGCCAACGGCTGCAAGGTGGTCGGCGAGGGCGCGAACATGCCCACGACCATCGAGGCTACGAACTACTTCCAGGAGAACGGCGTTGCCTTTATGCCCGGTAAGGCTGCCAACGCCGGCGGCGTGCTCGTGTCCGGCCTTGAGATGAGCCAGAACGCCGAGCACCTGTCCTGGACCTTCGAGGAGGTCGACGGCAAGCTCGAGCAGCTCATGCGCGGCATGTTCCACAACGTGGACGACACCGCCAAGGAGTACGGCGAGGAGGGCAACTTTGTCATGGGCGCCAACATTGCCGGCTTCCTGAAGGTCGCCGATGCCATGCTCGCCCAGGGCGTCTGCTAAATCTTCGCTTGATATGGCATGTGATGAGGCTTCCAGCTATCCGGCTGGGAGCCTTTTTCTATGGTGACGATGGCTGTGCCCCCTCGTTTGGTACACTTAAAGGTACTGGACAAGTGAAGAGATGGGGGAGAACGTGCTCAAGTTCGGTACCTACGTCCGTGTTGGAAACGCGGCCGAAGCCTATGAGCTCTTACAGAAGAACCGCAACAACAAGATTGTGGGCGGCGGCATCTGGATGCGCCT
>DBFAZJ010000064.1:0-2864 GCA_048244295.1 Collinsella sp. | reverse complement strand
TGGAGATACGACTCGACCTCGCCGAGCCGGTCCGCGAACGCGTCCAGCTCGGCGGGCGTTATCTCTAAAGCCTCAGCCATTAACGATTCCTGCCGTGGCAGTACTTAAACTTCTTGCCGCTACCGCAGGGGCACGGGTCGTTGCGGCCCACGTTGACGTACGGATCGTCGCTCTCGGACTTGCGATAAGTGGTCACCTTGCCACCGTTGTTGACGGCAGCCGGTCCGCCTTGGACAGCCGTGCGGGCCTGCACCTGCGCCTGCTTGCGCAGCACCGAGTCGCCGTTGTCACCATCGACCTCGGCAGGACCGGAGAAGCGCGCGCCCTCGAGCGCGGGCTCCTCCTTGTGCTCCACGGCACGCGGGGCAGCCTTGATCTCGATGCGCAGAACCGTGCGCAGGTAATCCTCATACATGGTATCGACGAGTATCTGGAACGCGCCGTAGGCCTCGGTCTTGTACTCGACCAGCGGGTCGCGCTGGCCAAAGCCGCGCAGGCCGATGCCGGTCTTAAGGTAGTCCATCTCCTGCAGGTAGTTCATCCAACGGGTATCGATGACGCGCAGCATGACCTGGGTGTTGAGCTCGCGCATCAGGTCCTCGCCCAAGCGCTCGGCCTTCATGTTGTAGCACTTCTCTACGTAAGCCAGGACATCGGCAGCCAGGGCCTCATAATCCTCGTCGGGGAACTTCGGCGTATCGATGTGGCCGGTGAGCTCCACAACCCACTTGCGCAGGCCCTCCAGGTCGCGCTCGCCATCGTGACTGTCCTTGGTGCAGAACTCCTGCACGCAGCGGTACACGGTGTCGTGCATGACCTCGGTGATGTGGTCGGTCAGGTCCTTGCCGTCCAGAATCTTATTGCGCTCGGCGTAGATGACCTGGCGCTGCTTGTTCATGACGTCGTCGTACTCAAGGACGCTCTTACGCATGGAGAAGTTGATGCTCTCGACCTTGTGCTGGGCGCTCTCGACAGCCTTGGAGATGATCTTGTGCTGGATGGGCATGTCGTCGCCCATGTCGGCCGTGACCATCATCTTGGAGACGCGGTCCATCTTGTCGCCGCCGAACAGGCGCATGAGGTCGTCCTCGAGCGACAGGTAGAACTGGGTCTCGCCTGGATCGCCCTGACGGCCGGAACGGCCGCGCAGCTGGTTGTCGATACGGCGGGACTCATGGCGCTCGGTGCCGATGACGGTCAGGCCGCCGGCGGCAAGCACGCGCTCGCGCTCGGCCTTGCAAGTCTCCTTGGCCTCGGCGTTAAACTGCTCGAGCTGCTCGGGCGTCACGTCCTCCATGGTCAGGCCCTCGTACTCCAGGCGCTCGCGCACCAGCTCGTCGGGATTGCCGCCCAGCAGGATGTCGGTACCACGACCGGCCATGTTGGTGGCGATAGTCACGGCGCCGTAGCGTCCGGCCTGAGCCACGATGTGGGCCTCGCGCTCATGGTGCTTGGCGTTGAGGACCTCGTGTGCGATGCCGCGCTTGGTAAGGGCGGCGGACAGCTTCTCGGAGCTCTCGATGGAGACGGTGCCCACCAGGACCGGCTGGCCCTTGGCGTGACGCTGCTCGACATCGTCGGCGACGGCGTTGTACTTGGCCTGAATGGTGCGGTACACCAGGTCCTCGTGGTCCACGCGCTGCACAGGCTTGTTGGAGGGGATGACCTCGACGGGTAGCTTGTAGATCTCGCGGAACTCGGCATCCTCGGTAAGTGCCGTGCCAGTCATACCGGAGAGCTTGTCATACAGACGGAAGTAGTTCTGCAGAGTGATGGTGGCCAGGGTCTGGTTCTCCTCGCGTACGAGCACGCCCTCTTTGGCCTCGATGGCCTGGTGCAGGCCCTCGGAGTAACGGCGGCCTTCCATAATGCGGCCGGTGAACTCGTCGACGATCTTGACCTCGCCGTTGGTGACCACGTACTGCTTGTCGCGGTGGAACATGTACTGGGCCTTCAGCGCCTGCTGCAGGTGGTTGACCAGCTGGCCGGAGAGATCGGCATAGATGTCATCGATACCCAGGCGGCGCTCGATCTTCTTAAGGCCGCGCTCGGTAGCGGCAATGGTGTGCTTGGCCTCGTCCATGACATAGTCGCCCGTGGGCTCGACGTCCTCGGTAGCGGTGAGCATGTCGTGCGACACGTCCTCGCCGCGCTCAAGGCCACGCACGGCACGCGCGAAGTCCTTGTAGGTACTGGCGGACTTGGTGCCAGCACCCGAGATGATCAGCGGGGTGCGGGCCTCATCGATCAGGATGGAGTCAACCTCGTCGACGATGGCGTAGTTGTGACCGCGCTGCACGCGCTGCTCGGGACGGGTAACCATGTTGTCGCGCAGGTAATCAAAGCCGAACTCGGAGTTGGTGCCGTAGGTGACGTCGGCCTGGTAGGCCGGGCGCTTGAGCTCGAGCGGCATGTTGTTCTGGAGCAGACCGACGGTCATGCCCAGGTACTTATAGATGCGGCCCATCCACTCGGAGTCGCGCTTGGCAAGGTAATCGTTGACAGTAACGACGTGCACGCCCTTGCCGGCAATAGCGTTGAGATAGCCGGCCAACGTGGAGACGAGGGTCTTACCTTCGCCGGTCTTCATCTCGGCGATGTGGCCCTCGTGCAGCGCCATGGCGCCAATGAGCTGCACGTCAAAGTGGCGCATACCCATGGTGCGCTTGGAAGCCTCACGCACGGTGGCAAAGGCCTCGGGGAGCATGTCGTCGAGCGACTCGCCGTTGGCGTAACGCTCGCGGAACTTATCGGTCTGGCCGCGGAGTTCCTCCTCGGTCATCTTCTCAAACTGGGGCTCAAGACCGTTGATCTGGTCGACGATCTTGTAGTAGCGCTTAAGGTCCTTATCGGATCCAAAGGAC
>DBFAZJ010000063.1:0-4764 GCA_048244295.1 Collinsella sp. | reverse complement strand
AGCCCCCATACCCTCGTTCGGTCAGACGCGCCACCGCGTTTTGTTTTTGTGCCGTATAATGACCACTACCTATGACGCGATACAAAAGAAAGGTGTTTGCCCATGCAGGCACAGAAGGCGGAGGGAACCCGCGACCTTATCGGCGCCGAGATGCGCGCCTGGCAAAAGATGCAGCAGATCGCTGCCGGCGTGTTCGAGCCGTTTGGTTTTAAACCTATCGAGACGCCCGCGATCGAGCAGGTGGACGTCTTTGTCCACGGCATCGGCCAGTCGACCGACGTCGTGCGCAAGGAGATGTTCCGCGTGTTTAGCGGCGCCAACCTGGAGCGCGTCTTTACCGAGGGTACCGATACCAAGCTCAAGCCCAAGCAGCGCCTGGCACTTCGCCCCGAGGGCACGGCCGGCGTGGTGCGCGCCGTCGTCGAGAACAACCTGGTGCCCCAGGGCTCCACGCCGTTTAAGGCGTACTACGCCGAGGCCATGTTCCGCGGCGAGCGTCCCCAGAAGGGTCGTCTGCGTCAGTTCCACCAGGTGGGCATCGAGTGGCTCGGTGCTCCCGATCCGGCGGCAGACGCCGAGTGCATCATCATGCTCATGGAGTTCTACAAGCGCCTGGGCTTCGATCTTTCCAAGCTTCGTCTGCTCATTAACTCGATGGGCGATGCCCAGTGCCGTCCGGCCTATCGCGAGCAGGTCAAGCAGTTCATTCTCGATCACGCCGACGAGATGTGCGATGAGTGCCGCGAGCGCGCCGAGCTTAACCCGCTGCGTGCCTTCGACTGCAAGAACGACCATTGCCGCGAGATCATGGCCGAGGCCCCGCTGATGGGCGACAACCTGTGCGACGAGTGCCGCGAGCACTACGAGCAGGTCAAGCGCTATCTGGATGCTGCCGGTATCGAGTATGTAGAGGATCCCACCCTGGTGCGTGGTCTGGACTACTACACCCGCACCGTCTTTGAGGTCGAGGCCCCTGGCGCCGGCGTCGGCTCCATCGGCGGCGGCGGCCGCTACGATGGCCTGGTCGAGCTCGAGGGTGGCAAGCCCACGGCGGGCGTCGGCTTTGCCGTCGGTTTTGAGCGCGCCCTGCTGGCCCTGCAGGCCTTTGGCAGCGATCTGGGTGCCGATGAGGCCCCGTGCGTCTATGTCGCCAATGCCGGCAAGGAACTGCGCCAGAACGTCTTTGCCATTACGCAGGAGCTTCGCGCCGCAGGCATCGTGACCGAGGCCGACTATCAGGGCCGTTCGCTCAAGGCCCAGTTTAAGCAGGCCGATAAGGTAGGCGCCAAGCTCATCCTGGTTCTGGGTGGCGACGAGCTTGCCGCCGGCAAGGTCAAGGTGCGCGACATGCAGAGCCATGACGAGGGTCTCGTCGATCTGGCCAACGTCGTCGAGGCGGTTCGCGAGCGTCTGTAGCGTATGATTTTTGAGCTGCGGACCCGCTAACATGTCCCGCTCGCGACGAGCGATTGTTACGGGGGTGTTTCGCATTTATGCGGAATGCCCCCGTTTGTGTATGCCATCCACCGAGAAATACGACCATTTGGGGCAAAAACCCTTGCAATGCAGAAAATACTTTTGTGTGGTAAAGCGCAATCAGTGTCGAAAGTATTTCTCAAGCGCCTATAATGAATACCGCATGTTACGTGCATAGAAGGAGGAATGGGAGGAAACGTGGCTGAGAACCTAAGCAACCAGTCTGTACCCGAAGCCGCGGCGCGCGTCGCTGCCGTGGTCAACCGCCTCGTTAACCGAATCGGCTCGAATGCCGAGTCCAGGGAGCGTCTCGCCGAGATCGAGATCCCCGAGGAGCTGCGCGATAATCTGGCGCTGTTCCTGCGCCTGGAACGTCGTGTGCTTAGCGAGTATGATCCCGAGATCGCGGACCTGTTCGACAAGATTTTGACAGCCGAGATTGTGGCCAATGCTGGCAACCCCGGTAGCCGCGCTGCCGACGAGTCCGTTGACGAACAGGGCGTGCCCACTGCCGACGAGCCCACCGCCGTGGCGTTTCGCGAAGTCGTCGATCTGATCGACAGCCTGCCGCTCGATAAGCAGCAGGTCATTGTCCGCGCCTTTACGAGCTTCTTCCATCTGGCAAATCTGTCGGAGGAGAACTACCGCGTGGCGCAGCTGCGCGAGCGCGAGGCCGGTGCGTCGACCGATACCGAGGTCGATCCCGCCAACGAGCTCACCGTCGCCTATCACCAGCTGGTGAATGAGCTGGGCGTCGAGGGCGCCAACGAGCTGCTCGGCAAGCTTGAGTTCCATCCCGTCTTTACCGCGCATCCCACTGAGGCCCGTCGCAAGGCCGTCGAGGGCAAGATTCGCCGTATCTCCAACCTGCTGGAGGAGCGTCCGCGTCTGGGCGGCTCCGACCTGGTGGAGAACGAGCGCCATATGCTGCAGGAGATCGACGCCCTGGTGCGTACGAGCCCCATCGCCCTCAAGAAGCCCACGCCGGTCGAGGAAGCCGATACCATCATCGACATCTTCGATAACACGCTGTTCGACGTCATCCCCGTCATCTATCGTCGCTTTGACGACTGGGTGCTGGGTGATAAGGCCGGTACCGTGCCGCCGCTGTGCCCGGCATTCTTCCATCCCGGCAGCTGGATCGGTTCCGACCGTGACGGCAACCCCAACGTCACCGCCAAGGTGAGCCGCGAAGTCGCCGCCAAGTACTTCACTCACATGGTGCTCAAGCTCGAGGACAAGTGCCGCCGCATCGGCCGCAACCTCACGCTCGAGGCCACCTACAGCAAGCCGTCTGCCGAGCTCATCAACCTGTGGAACCATCAGGTCGAGATGAGCACCCAGTACACCGCACGTGCCGAGCTGATCTCCGAGCACGAGCCGCATCGCGCCGTCATGCTCGTCATGGCCGACCGTCTGAACGCCACCGTGCGTCGCATCACCGACACCATGTACCACAGCGCCGATGAGTTCTTGGATGACCTGCGCGTCGTCCAGCGCTCGCTGGCCGCCTGCGGTGCCGTCCGTGCTGCCTACGGCCCGGTCCAGACCATCATCTGGCAGGTCGAGTCCTTCGGCTTCCATATGGTCGAGATGGAGTTCCGTCAGCACTCCGTGGTGCATGCCCGTGCCCTCAAGGATATCCACGAGAACGGTATCCATGGCGACCTGCAGCCCATGACGCGCGAGGTCATCGATACCTTCCGCGCTATCGGTTCCATCCAAAAGCGCTACGGCAAGAAGATGGCGCACCGCTACATCATCTCGTTCACCAAGAGCGCCCAGCATGTGGCCGACGTCTTCGAGCTTGCCCACCTGTCCTTTGCACACGAGGAGGATGTCCCCGAGCTCGACGTGATCCCGCTGTTCGAGCAGCTCGAGGACCTCGAGGGCTGCGTCGACGTGCTCGACCAGATGCTTACGCTGCCTGTGGTGCAAAAGCGCCTTGCCCAGACCAACCGCCGCATGGAGGTCATGCTGGGCTATTCCGACTCCTCCAAGGATGCCGGTCCTACCACGGCCATGCTCGCGCTGCACTCCGCGCAGGAGCGCATTGCCAAGTGGGCCGAGAAGAACGATATCGACCTGGTGCTCATGCACGGTCGCGGCGGTGCCGTGGGCCGTGGCGGCGGCCCGGCCAACAAGGCCGTGCTGGCGCAGCCCAAGGGTTCGGTCAACTGCTTCTTTAAGCTCACCGAGCAGGGCGAGGTCATCTTTGCCCGTTACGGCAACCGCACGCTGGCTCAGCGCCATGTTGAGTCCGTTGCCGCCGCAACGCTTTTGCAGTCGGCCCCGAGCGTCGAGAAGACCAACACCGAGACCACGCAGAAGTTCTGGGATATGGCCGAGAAGCTTAACGCCGCAAGCCACGAGCGCTATCTGGACCTGCTGAACACCGAGGATTTTACACCGTGGTTCTCGACCGTGACTCCGCTGACCGAGGTCGGCTTGCTGCCGATCGGCTCTCGTCCCGCCAAGCGCGGCCTGGGTGCCAAGTCGCTCGACGACCTGCGTACCATTCCGTGGATCTTTAGCTGGAGCCAGGCGCGCATCAATCTGGCCGCTTGGTACGGCCTGGGCACCGCCTGCGAGCAGCTGGGCGACCTTGACCAGCTCAAGGCTGCCTACCAGGAGTGGCCGTTCTTCCGCACCTTTATCGACAACATCGAGATGTCGATCGCCAAGACCGACCAGCGCATCGCCAAGATGTATCTGCACCTGGGCGATCGCCAGGATCTGTCCGAGAAGGTCTTCACCGAGATGCAGCTCACCCGTAAGTGGGTCCTTGCCATCGTCGGTGACGAGTGGCCGCTGCAGCGCCGCCGCGTGCTCGGCTGCGCCGTTCGCGTGCGTAACCCCTACGTTGACGCCCTGTCCATCGCCCAGGTCCGCGCCCTTCGCGAGGTGCGTATGAACCAGGATGAGATGGCCGAGGAGAAGAAGGCCGAGTACATGAGCCTGATTCTTTCGACTGTGACCGGCGTCTCGGCAGGTTTGCAGAACACGGGGTAATCGATAGCCCTGTAGTCGTCCGGGCCCGCCATTAGTTTACTTTTAGGCACGTCCTCGGACATGCAAGAAGCCCTCGCTGCGCACTTCGTGCGGCGAGGGCTTCTTGCGTCCTGCGGAGTGTGCCTAAAAGTAAACTGATGGCGGGCCCTGCGATATCCGGTCTTCGGCGGATTACTGGCTGGGAAAAGCTGGTGCGCTTCGCGCGTTTTGGATGGGGTCTGTCCCGGCGGCGCGTTTGGTGCTTCGCGCCTCGTGTCTTATCGATCGGGATTGAGA
>DBFAZJ010000062.1:0-1979 GCA_048244295.1 Collinsella sp. | reverse complement strand
GCAAGCACGCCCGAGGCCGTGTAGGGGATACCCAGGGTCTCCATGGCGCCCTGCATGGCGCCATCCTCACCGCCGGCGCCGTGCATGGCGATAAATGCCACGTCAAAGCCACCGGTCGCCATGGTTACCATAAAATCATCGGCAGCCGTGTCGAGCAGCTCCACCGAAGTGTAGCCGGCCTCCTTCAGGGCCACCACGACGTTCTTTCCCGAATTGAGCGAGATCTCGCGCTCAGCGGAATGACCGCCCGCCAAGACCGCTACGTGCATGTTCTCTAGGCTTTTACCCGGCATGGGCAGACTCCTCCTCTATAATTTCTGCAGCTGATACCATATTGTAGCGATACCCTCTACGTTTCCCCAAAATCGAAAGGCTTCCATGAATCCCAGGACTAAATCTCAGGACATTCGCGACTTGAGCCAAAACGATATTCGCGAGCTCGTGGCCGAGCTTGGCCAGCCCGCCTTCCGCGCGAAGCAGCTCATCGAATGGGTCTTCGAGAAGAACGTTTGTTCGTTTGACGATATGACCAACCTTCCCAAGGCTTTCCGCGAGCAGCTTAAAGAGGCTTTTGCCTTTGACACGCCCACTGAACTCACCAAGCAGGTTTCCAAAGATGGCTCGCGCAAGTATCTGCTCGTGTACCACGACGGCGTTTCCGTCGAGACTGTCGGCATGCCCCGTCGCAACAAGCTTTCCGTCTGCGTTTCCACCCAGGCAGGCTGTGGCATGGGCTGCGCCTTTTGTGCTACCGGTCTCAACGGCCTCAAGCGTTCTCTAACCGCTCAAGAGATCGTCGACCAGGTACTTCATGTATCCAACGACTTTGGCGAGCGCGCCACGAGCGTCGTCTTCATGGGCCAGGGCGAGCCGTTTGCCAACTACGACGAGGTTCTCAAGGCGCTGCGAATCCTCAACGACCCCGATGGCATCGGTATCGGCGCTCGTCACCTCACCGTCTCTACCAGTGGCGTTATTCCCGGTATTCGCAAATTTGCCGACATCCCCGAGCAGTTCACGCTTGCTGTTTCACTGCATTCCGCCATCCAGTCGACGCGCAATAAGCTCATGCCCGGTGTTAAGAAGTACACGCTGCTTCGCCTTCACGAGGCGCTTCAGCTCTACACCGAGAAGACTGGCCGCCGCCCGACCTATGAGTATGCCATGATCGAAGGCGTCAACGATACGAATCCCGAGATGCAGGCGCTCTGCGACTTCTGCGAGGGAACGCTGTGCCACGTTAACCTCATTCAGCTTAACGACATCGAGGGCAGCCCGCTCAAGCCGTCGCCGATTCATAAGGTTGAGGATCTTCAGCGTCGTCTTGAGTCCCGTGGCATCGAGACCACGATTCGTAACTCCCGTGGTAACGATATTGACGCCGCTTGCGGACAGCTTAAGCAGCGCTTCAAAGTTCAGAAGAACGCATAGGGGAGCCGCACCCCAAAACGTTTCATGTGAAACATCGAACGACCCCGGTTGCAGAATATGCAACCGGGGTCGTTTCAATTATTGACATTAATTTTGAATCAGCTGCTACCTGTCCCATCTTTTACGGCCAAAATAAGGGGTCCTTGTCTCGTGAATCAGACAAGGACCCCTCAAAATATGCTGAGTAATTGTTAGGTACCTAATAACCTACATTTTCCCATTGGTTGCTGACCCAACCTTGATTAATCTTGGGATTCTTCGTTACCTGAGCAGTACGCATGGCAACATCTTCTGTCATAACATCCATTTTCTTTTTGGAAGTATCGACGATATCTTGCGCGCCACGAAGCAAACGAGCTCGAAGTTCATCGTCTGTCGCGATCTTATAGCCAGCAAAGGCCCCCGCCGCGACAGTCGTCGCCAATGCAATCGCTGTTAAAATCTTATTCCTCATCTTGGCCTCCTTGAACAAACTGAATCATTTCGCCAAGAATACGAGAGAGCTCTTCCTCGTCTTTAAACTCAATCTCAATCTTATTCTTTCCACG
>DBFAZJ010000061.1:0-15099 GCA_048244295.1 Collinsella sp. | reverse complement strand
GTGAGCAATTCGGCCCTGGCTGAGATGTGCGACCAGATCACGGGCCTGGTCCCCGGCCTTTCCGAGGCGATGTCGTTCGCCAACGTCTTCGGCGAGCATAAGGACATCGCGGCGGGAAAATACCTCATTCCCTATGTCGAGCCCGAGTTCGTTCAGGACACCTCGCGCATTCGCGTGCTCTTCGCCAAGGAGGCTGTCTCCAACGGATGGGACTGCCCGCGAGCGGAGGTCATCTTCTCGCAGCGCAGGCGTTCGGACTCGACCTATATCGCACAGCTCGTGGGACGTATGGTACGCACTCCACTTGCGCGGCGCATCGAATCCGATGATCTTTTGAACTCCGTCGCCTGCTACCTGCCCCAGTTCAATCCCGAGAGCACTCAGGACGTGGTCGACTACCTCATGGGCCGAAAGGACGACATGGGCGAGAGCTCCATCGGCAAGCAGAACATCGTCCTCAACCCGGTGACCATCACGGCGGCTGCGCCCAAGTCCGAAGCCGACTACCAACAGGAACTCAAGGCGTACGAGGAGAACGAGAAGGCCATCGCGGCGGCACGGCAGACGCAGCCCGGCTATCAGGCGCAGCTTGCCGGCATCGCGATTCAGGAGCCGTTGGACATGCAGGGCACGCAGCCCTCGCTTGCCTCGGCGGTCGAGCCCGTTGATGTCCCGACGCCAGAAGCGGAGCCGGCGCCTCAGCCCACAACGGGTAACGACGTTGCAGCGCCTGTTCCGCAGCAACCTGCGACACCTGAGCCAAGTTCCACACAGTCCGAGCCGACCCAGCCCGCCTCGGTCGTAAAACCCGTGCCCATGGCAAAGCCCAAGCCGCCCACCAAGCGCGAGCAGTCTTTCACGCACCAGGAGTGGCGGGGCATCCGCACGGCCTTCGATTCCATCCCCGTGCAGCGCATTCCGAAGAAGGCTAGGAACGAATTTCAGAGCTTGGTTAACACGGCGACTCTGCTTGTCGAGACCGGCCTCGATGTCAATGCCGCGGCCGACGTGAAAAAACAGTTCGTCCAGAAGCTCAAGGGATACATCGTTGCCAACGAGGACGAGTACCGAGAGGCCAAACACGACGTAGAGGTTGCCGAGACCGTCAAGATCACGCTCGACAAGCTCAATGAGACCGAAGGCCAGGAGCGGGAGGAAGCCCGTACGGACGCTGAGGGCCTCAGGAAGGCCGCTCGCGACGCCGACATGCGTTTCACGAAGGAGCTCGCGCAAGAATATCGTCGCGCCAACTTCAAGGAGCTTGGGCGCCCCGAGTGCGACCTGTGCCTTGCCGCAGCGGTGCGCACGCAACCTATCGTCGACGCGCTCGAGAGTTGGGCCGCTCAATGTCGAAAGGGATATTTCGACAAGGTCGACGGATCTGGCGATTACGACTACCTCAACGATGCCGCGAAGCAGCGTTACGACGAGCTGGCTCGTGAAACCGAGGGCAAGCGTCTTACAAAGATAGAGTGGCCCACGTCTACCAGCACGTCGGACGACTTCGCTAAGTATCCGCGCCATATCGTGCAGAAAGAGGACGGCCTCTGCCCGCTCGATCTGAACCCGGCGGAAGACCATATCGTTAGGAACGAATTGGCAAAGAATCGCACGGTCGCCTTCTATCGCAATCCGTCGGGCAGCATGTCTGCCAAGGCGTTTTCGATCCCGTACATGTCTTCGGTGGGACGCAAGGCCCTGCATCCAGACTTCCTCTTCTTCGTGAAGGATGCTGAGGGTGTCATCAGACCGTCCATCGTCGACCCGCATGGCGAGTTCCTCGGTGACACGCTGGCAAAGCTCAGAGGCTATGTAACCTACTTGCGCGATTATCCCGACGTGTTCAAGCAGGTACTCTTCGTCGGTGATATGGGCGAGGGCGTGTACAAGGTGCTCAACCTCCTGCGCCCCGAGGTCCAGGATGCCATCATGTCCTATAGCGATATCGACTGTAAGGCGCTCTTCTACGGCTCCTTCGCAAGCGACTATCACTAGTATCGTCGGGATTTGCCCAGCGGGCGTCTCGGATCATATACCAGAACCGAATTAGTAAGGCTCGCTAAGGCGGCCGTCCGTTGGGGACGGCCGCCTCTCTTCAGTCTTGACCCATGATTTCCAACGTTTCGGCGGCATTCGCCGGTCATGACCTCGTATCCGTTACGTGGGTGGCACCTCCGCTACGCCGCGTCAAGGGGCCCATGAGACCCCGCACAAACCTCCGCTCCGCTCCGGTTGGTGGAGGTCATCATGGACTCCCTTGACCCGTCTTCGCTCCGGTGCGGCTTTGCAGGGAGCAAAGCCGACGACGACGCGCGGCGTCGCCATTCGGCTTTGCCCGCAAGGGCGAGATGTTCAGGGCAACGTGCCCGGAAACGGAGGAAGACATGCAGGAGCTGATGACGAGGGAGATTGCGGAGGGGTTGCCGAGGCTCTATGAGCAAGACGGCGCGGGAGACCCCACGGTATACGTCCACTACTTCTCGTGCGTGAACGGATGGGACTGGTGGCTGCTCGAGTTCGACGGCACGGACGAGGCGTTCGGCCTCGTCGAGGGCTATGACGACGAGCTCGGCTACTTCAGCATCAAGGAGATGGAGGAGCTGAACCACCAAATGGGGTTCGCCGCCATCGAACGCGACGAGCACTTCGAGCCGAAGTCGCTCAGCGCCGTCAGGGGGAGGTAACTCCATGGAGATGGACGAGTTTGACGCCGCGGGCAGATTCGGCAAATCCCCGGGTGGGGCCGTCGGGCTGACTGTCGTCGTCGAGTTTGAGTCGGGTGGCGAGGGCGGGGCGTTCGAGATGGGCACTGCTCCGGAGGGGTCGCCCGAACTCGGGCGACTCGTCTCGGACGCACGCGACGAGGCCGATGCCTTGGTGGGGGACGGGGGCGGATGGGCTGCCGTCCGAATCGGATTAGGCGACGTGGAGAGCATCGACTGCGAGAGCGGCCGGACCGTGCACGTTGCCGAAGAGGGGTGAGGCGCACACAGAGAGCGCGGGCATGCCATCGGCGTGCCCGCGCCAGCTTTTCCGGGGATGCCTCGCGCCATCCCCGCGCCCCTGCGCGCCAAGGGGCGGTGCCCCTTGGAACCTTGGCTAAGGTGGCTCGGGGGACATGGAGGATACCGGAGCGCGTGCGTCCGGCGGTATCAACAGAACTCAACCTGATGCTTGACCGCTACGGCCTAGAATCCGGCGGCTTCCGCTACTTCGTGGCGCCGCAGGAAGAGCACTTGTACCCAGTGGTTACGGTTTCATCCCATGCCTTGCTCACCTGCACCTGCTCGTCATAGGCCGCTTGGTCGGTCACGGTTTCATAATACCCCTGCTTTACAGTCACATAGGTAGAGTGATAGCTTCCGCAATTACCACCATTCATAAGGGAATTGTTAATATGTCCCCATGGGTCTGACGTAATATCCGCACCGCACTGATTGCAGATATAGTGTTCTTCCGTCACCGGGTCATGCCATACCTGATGCGTCACCGCGTCGTGGTGGACGGTCGTGTACTGAGCGTCGTGGTGGACGGTCTTTGTCTGGGCAACCCAGTCGTGCTGATGCGCCGGGGTGTCGTCCTTCTTCGTCGTACTGCCCGAATTCGAACCGGAGCTAGAGTTGCCACCGTTGTTGTTTCCACTCGGCTTGCTATCGGACTTATTTCCAGAGCCGTTGTTTCCGCTATCGTTTTTGGAACCGGAATCGTTCTTCTTGTTGTCGGAGGTCTCCGGGGTCTTCGCGTCAGATGTGTCCTCCTTGGCCGTCTCCTGTGCCTTTTCGCTCTCCTTCTCGACGGCATCGGCATCGGCGTTCGGGTTCTTCTTGATGTTGTCCTCGAACTTCTTCACGACCTCGGCACCCTTGTCTCCGGTCAGGGTGGAATCGCCCTTCTTCACGGCTGCTGCGACGTCCTTGGCGATGGCGGTCAGGTCATCCTTCGTCACCTTATCCGCATCCACCTTGTTGAAAGTCACATCCGTGCTGGCCGTCTTCTTATCGGCCTTCCCGGCGGTAACCTTCTTCGATGGCACCTTATAGATGGAACCGTCGGCGTTCACAGGTGAGATGAATGTGACGGTATAGGTACCGGACTTGCCGACCTTCACGGTCACCTGCTTGTTCGCGGCGATAGCGGTGTAGAAGTCTACTTCCCCGTCCTCATCCTCGATATGGGCGATGACGGGCGTGGAGGTGTCCGCATCCCAGCCGTCGGCCTTCACCTCAAGGATGAGCGCCATGTCCTGCTCCTCATCGTTCTTTGACTGGGGCACCGCAGGGACATTCGCTTTGCCCGTCCACCCGGCATGTGTGATGGCATACCCACCGCCGCCGATGAGAAGCGCCGCACAGAGGATTCCCGCACCAGCCGCGCAGACCTGCTTACGGGAGAACTCGCGCCTGAAGAGCTTGATTCGACCGCTATTTTCCATTCGTGAACACCGGGTCATACATCGTCTCTCCCAGCTTCAGAACCAGGCTGTCGTTACGTTTCTCGAGGGTATAGGCCACCGACGCCCCATCGGCCGTCAGCTCGCCCTTGTAAACGAGCGGGCGCGGTGTCGAGTCGGTATCCTTCGCCCTCTGGTCTTTGACCGTGAGGCTGTACTTTTCCGAATGGTCCGATGCGGCCCATTCGTCATCACTGGGACCTTGAGTGAACAGATAGCCCTTTTGGTTATACGACGCCTTCTTGAATGCGATCTTTCCGCTGTCGAAGTTGATCTCCTCGGGGCTCGCCATGGACTCCGGCCGGTTCGAGTGTTCCCATTCCTGCGATTCAAGCAGCTCTTTGACGCGGGCGACCGCCTTGCCGGTGTAGTCCTCGTAGTACTTCTTCGCATCGTCCTCGCTCAGGAAATAGCGCTCGCCGTACTCCTCGTCGCCAGAGGGGATATAGGCATCCGCATCGTCGGCCTTCTTGAGCGTCAGGGTACCGAGCTCGCTTGAGCTCAATACGATGTTCTCGTCTTCCTGCCTCCACGTTCCCGAGGACTCGAACGACCCTGCGTAATGCCAGCCGTCCCCGTCGTCGAAGGTGATCGTCGTCTCGGAACCCAGCTTGTTATTCGTCATCTTCCCGAGGGCGACGTTGTCGCAGACCGATATGTAATAGAGCGTCTTTCCCTTTACTCCCGTCGGTCCGCATCCGCTCAAGCCGCTCAATCCGGCAATCGACATCAGTCCGACAGCGCCCAAAAAGCCGCGCCGGGATACATTCATCGCCATGGCAGTTCTCCTTTGATTCATAGATGGTACTTACGGCGATCCCTTCAACCTGGAAAAGGGCCACGTGAGCATTGTATTGCAAATTGTCACTTATATAGGTGTGACTCATATAGGTCCGACTCAAATCATTGGCACCACCAGTCGGGAGGTACCAATGACTCAGCTAGATGCAAAAATGAAAGTCGGACTTCGCATCAAGGAATTGAGAAACGCTCTTGGATACAGCCAGGAAGCCCTTGCGTACTCGATAGAGATGTCTCGAACCTATTTTGCCGAGGTCGAAACCGGGAAACGGAACATCTCGATCGAGAACATAGAGCGCATAGCAAGGGGCCTTGGTGTTTCTCTAAGGGAGTTTTTCGATTCCGACCTGTTTACGGGGTGACTCGGTGACGGATCGCTGGAAGAAATCTGTGGATGCGCGGTGCTGCTTCTCTTTATGCTATTCGAATATCGTGAGACCTGTTGACTTCTATTTCCGCCACGAATCGGCGGTGCAGGATAAGGCTCCACTACGTTTCGCCGGAGGCAAACGGCGCAACTCGGCGAGCCGAGTTCGAAAGCGCAGGTAGATGCCTGCGCCTAAAACGAAAAACACCCGCATCCACGTGTAGCGCGCGGGCGCGGGTGCGTAGTTGATTGGGGCGTTTCCGCTAGATATGGGCGATTACGCGGCTAGAAGCCCTCGGGAACGTAACCTGCGGCCGTTTTCGGCTTCGTCGGCGCTGTCGACGTGGCGTCGGGGGCGGTCGGGCCCCGCCAAACCCTCGGTGCCGTCTCGTTCCTGATCTTGCGGCGAGCGGTTGATTGCTCCATGAGTGTTCGTTCGGCATCGGGTGACGTCATCCCGAGCATGGGTCCCACGAAAGTCTCGGTAACGTCCCTGCTGGGGAAGGCCATGGGTACGCCGTCGTGGATCACGAGGGCTCCCGTCTCGCGGCCGGTCCAACGCTGGAGCTCGTCGGGCGTGATGAGCGGCCTGCGCACGAGTCCCTCGCTCGTGCCCGTCGAGCCGGTGTTCGTTCCCTTAGTTCGGCTCGTGGACTGCGCGACCGCCGTGTAGGAGCCCATCGACTCCGAGAGCTTGCGCGCGGTGTCGAGGTTGGAGCAGGAGAGAACGACCTTGTCCTTGAGGAGGTCGAGAATCGTCTCGGCCTCTTCTCGGCTGTAGCCGGAGACGGACTGGAGCTGGAGGAGCGACTGACAGAACCAGAGAACATGGACGCCTTCCGAGCGCATCTCTCCCAGGTCCTGGACGATCCTCTCGTTGCGGCCGAGGGAGGCCGCCTCATCGAGGAGGAGGACGGTCTCGACGGGGCAGCGCCCGGCATGGCCCGCGGCGCAGGAGCGCAGCGCCGAGAGCGCTTGGGAAACGAACGTCTGGACGAGTCGCTTGTAGTTGCCCGTTGCAGAGGATGATGAGATGAAGACCGCCGTGGGCTCCTCGCCGATGCCTCCGAGGCCGCACTCGTCATCGTGGAGCATCCGAGCCACGTTGCCGTCGACGTACTCGGTGAGGCAGTTGCTCAAGGTCGAGACGATGCCGGGCCCGCCCCCGTGCTCACCGTTGAGCCCGCCGAGGAAGGGGAGCGCGGGGTCTTCCGCGGGCAAAGACGCCGCCAGGGCGGCGATGCGGTCAAGCGGTCCCTGGTCGCCCGACGGCGAGATCGCGGCAGCGACGGACATGACGGTCTTCTCGTCTTCCGGGATGGACGCGTCCTCGATGAGGGCGAGGGAGATGCCGACGAAGAGGTTCCGAGCGCCGTCGTAGAAGAACGGCTGACCTTTCGACGGCGCGGGCACGATGCAGCGCGCTAGCTCGCGCAGCTCCCGTGCGCAGCCGCCGGCCCCCTCCGCCCTAAAGGCCTCCTTTGCCCTCTCGAGCGGATCGAACCGAACCGAGGACGCGGGCGCGTCGAACATCACGTCGACGATGCGGTGAGTGCCCGTCTTCTCGAACACAGGCTCAAGGAAGGCCCTGAGCTCGCCCTTGATGTCGTTGATGATGAGGGAACGCCCCTGCTCGAAGTTTGCCATGGCAGACATTATGGCGACGCGGCGGCTCTTTCCCTCGCCGCTTTCGGCGAGGATGCAGGCGTGGACCGAGTCGATGAGCCTGACGCTCCTCCCGATCTCGCCCACGACCAACGTGCCGCCCGAGGGTTTGCCGCCCTCCTGCCACGACTCGCTTCTACGCTTAAGCTCGCCGCGTGCTGAGATGAGCCTCGCGTCGCCGTGGATGGGCGCGCCGGGCGCGCGGCGTCCGCCGACCCAGGTCCCGTCGTGGAGCCAACGGGACCAGTCGAGATGGCTCCAGATGCCGGCAGCCATTGAGACAGCGAGGGTTGCCGCGCATCCCACGAGGAAAGCATCGTCCTGGATTAGCTCAGGTAGGACTTCGAGCGGGTTTTGGAACATGGCATCGGGGAGTTCGGGCGCCGCGGCCGTCCCGAAGCTTCTGAGCGTCGCGGCGATGCCGGTGAACCATGCTTCTAGCCAGCGCCATACTGCCGGCAGCAGGACGAGCACGATCGCGGTCCCAGCGACCGCGCCGGCGGCGACACAGCGCTTGAGGTGCGCGCCCTCGTCGACGTTGAAACTCTTCTGCTTGCTCATAGAATCATTCCCTTCACTATTGTTTTCGCTGGGTCGAGCACGATGCCCGTCGCATCGCCCCTGATCGCGGCCGATACGGCGGCTGCGAGCGCCCTCGCGAGCGCGCGCTCGGCCTTCTGGCCGACTTCGTCTGACAGGTCCTTCTTGCCTTTGGGACCCTCTGTTGCGGACGCGAGCGTTTTGGCAAGGGCACTGCCCACAGCAACGGGGGCTTTTGCCATGGAAAGCGCGTAGGACGGGCACGACCGGAGGCATCTCTCCGGGATGGGCCTGCGCTCGCGGACGGCTTCTCGCGCCCTCTCCAGGTCTTTTCCGGTGACGCAGGCGCGGACTTCGCCGACGAGCGGCCTCATGCGCTTGCACTCCGTTGCGGGCCCGTCGTCCGGCCTTGCGGACCTTATCGGTTCCCTTTCGGGGTCCGTTGCCCGGTCGGGTGCGATGACCCTCAGTAGGGCGTTGCCCTGGCGCGTGCGTAGCTCGTGCATGGCGTCGTTCACGTAGCGGTCCCGCGCAACGCCTTCGAGCCCCTTGAGGTCGGCGCAGCGCTCCACGGACTTGCGGTAAGCTGCGCCCGCCTCCTTGATTTCAAGGTGCCTCGACCCCGCTTCCGCGTTTGCGGCATCGACGGCCTTGGCGACATCTGGGTGCCAGCGGCGGAGGTGCGCGTAGGAGATGCGGCCGTCCGCAGGTAGCGCGATGTCAATCTCATCGGCGGGGATATGGCGGACGGCGTCGACCGCCCGCGACCTCGCGAGGTCGCGGGCCACGTGCTCGGCCGCGAGTGCCGGGGTCAGGGCCGCGTCGGTGAGCGCGTTTCTTGCCCGGTCGAGCCTGTTGCGGGCCATGAGCGAATCGAACGAGCCATCGGACGACCACGCAATAACGTGCACGTGCTTGGAGCTCGGGTGGTTCTCGTGCTCGGCGGCTACCCAGCGGACGCTTGACTCGGGGATGCCCATTGCCTCGGCAAGTGCCGGCGAGAGGTTTCGTCGGCAGAAGCGCTGCCAGTCCTCCTTGCACGCGAGGTCGAGCTCGCGCGCCTCGTCCCTGCGGACGCTGAGAACGACGGTGGCAATCGCGCCGTCGGCCTTTTCGAGCTCCCTGCGGGCCGTGCGGAGCTGGACGGCCCCGTTCTGGTCGAAGAGCGCGGTCGATCCGGGCCTCTCGGCGCAGTAGCCGACGAGCCCCATCCTCTCTGCGAGCTCGGAGCGCCTGAGGTCGTCGACGGTGGCTGACTTGTCGGCCCCCTCGCGCGTGGCGACGTATTCGATGTTGTTGGTGATGACGGCGGAACGCCCGCGCGAACCGGGGAGGTGCACGCGGGCGTTCACGACGAGGCTGCTACGACTTGCCATCGGCTAGGCGCTCCCTCGCCTCCGAGAGCGTCATGCCGCGCTGCATGAGGCCGGCCTGCTTGTCGTAGGCGGCGTAGATGTCCGAGGCGCTCACGCTATTCAGACCCTCGAACGTGCCCTTCTCGATCTCGACGGCGGCGATTGCCGCGACGATCGAGGCGCGCGTGGCGCGGTGCACGACGCGCGCGATGCGGTCCTCCTGCTCGGCGTTGCGCTCGCCGAGCGTGCGGTCGAGCTGCTCCAGCAGCGGCTGCATGACGCCGCGCAGATAGGTTCCGAGCTCGGTGGAGTAGAGCGCCAGGCCGTCGGAGGCGAGTCCGGCAGTGATGAGCTCGCGGGCGGCTGCGCTGTCGCTAAGATCCTTGGAAACCCCGTAGGCGTGGAGGCGGCGATACGCCTTGTCGGGGAGTCGGAGGCTCATGACCTTCGACCCGTCTTTTCCGATGGCCATCTTAGAGTCCCTCGTTCGGGAGGGGCGCGCCGACAGCGCGGAGGGCGGCGATGTTCTCGGGCGTGCGCTCGTAGGTCTTGGGCCAGAAGGTGACGGGCATCATGGCAAGGTCATCGCGGGGGATGCCGTAGGCGAAGAGGTAGGCCTCGATGGCGTCGCCGTATTCTGCATCGTTGACGCGATAGGCATCGGTGAAGAAGATGCCGGTCGGGTCGTCGTTGCAGCCCTTGACGAAGTAGACGCCGTTCCCGCCTTTCTTGAACGGGTTCAGGACCTTGTACTCCGGCTTCGCGTAGTAGGCGATCCCCGCGCGGACGATGCGCGTAAAGCCCGGGCGCTCGTTGGCTCGCGCCGCTCGTGCGAAGCCCAGGTCGGGATCTGACTCCAGCAGATGGGTGAGCACGGAGCCGACGGCGTCGTCCTTGTGCTCGGGGATCGTCCCGAGGAGATCGGCGAGACGCGATTTGGTTTTCTTGACAAGTTCCATCATGGTTTTCCTCTCTGCCGGTGCCGTATGGGTACCGGCGATTCATTTGAGCTTCTTCGTTGGTGACGCTTCTAGCTGCGGCGAAACGTTGCAGTGCCGAAGGTGCCAAAGAACAGGAAAGAGTTTCTTGACCAATGGCACCTTTGGCACCATCGAGAGACTTTGCAGGTGAGGGGCGGCAAGCGAGGTGCCGCAACGGAATGCTGCGGCACCCTCGTCGGCCCTAATCCGTCTCCCGGTACACCCAGCAGCGCTGCTTGCCGTACGGGGGACAGAGGCGCTTGTTGCCCGGGACCCATCCCGGGCACTGCGATGACAGGATGCGGCTGACCATCTTGCAGTTGGCCTTGGTCTTCTCGAGATGGAGGGCCTTGTCGAGAATCTCGAACGTGCATATGGGACGGTCGGTGTTGGCGGGGAGGTATGCGAGGACCTTCTGCACGCAGGGGTCCTCCTCGACGAAGCGGCTGCGTTGCGCGGTCGCCTCGATCTCCATCTCGGGCGTGAGGACGGTCGAGAAACGGGGGTCGCCCGTCTTCATCCACGTGCGGGCCTCTGCCCATGCCTGCCGGATGGCGGTAGGAAAGCCCTCGTCGAAGACGGACTTCTCCGTGCGCTCGATGCCGCAGAGCACCGGGAGGAAGCGCCTCGCACCGCTCGTCCGCTCGCGGATGAAGTCGGCCTCGTTCGTGGTGCCGATGAAGACCACGCGCCGGGGGAAAGCCTCCGTCCGTCGACAGTAGGCTCCCCGGAACTCATCTACCTGACGTGTGATCCCGGCCTTCACGCTCTCGACGGAGCGCTCGGACATGCCGTTGAGCTCGGGGATCTCAATGATCCACTTGCCCCGGTTTTGCTCGCCCGTGAGCCTGACGTCGCCGAGGTTGATCACTGAGTCGCTGAAGTACTCGTCGCGCATGGCGAGGCCCCTCGCGAAGGAGGACTTGCCGATACCCCCGGCACCGCACAGGATAGGCATGTAATCGGCCTTGCAGCCCGGGCTGTAGGCGCGGGCGATGCCCTCGCAGAACAAGATGCGCTCGACCTCCGAGACGTATGCGCTCCTCTCCGCACCGAGGTAGGCATTGAGAAGCGTGCCGACGCGCGGGGTACCGTCCCAGGCGAGGGCGTCGAGCATGGCAACGAGCGGGTCAGAGGCGTTGTCCTCACCGACGATGGTCAATGCGAGCAGCATGTACTTCTCCTTCTGGAGCGAGATAGTTTGCTGGAGGAGGGCGAAGAGCCGGGCGTCGTCGCTGTCGCGCCACCGGCGTTCCCGCGAACCTGCATCCCAGGGCAGGGACCCGGTCTTGAAGAGCTCGTTCGCGAGTCGGTTGTAGCCGACGTTCAGGGGAAGAGACTTGAGCTCCTCGACGATCTCGTTGACGGTCGGCGGGGAACGACGCTCCGGGGGGTGCGGCTCGGGGGCATCGTCGTGCTTCTGCGTGCCCATTAGATCACCTCACGAGACTGGTGGCGGCGAGGGCCATTTGCGGGGTGGTTCTTGGCGGAGACAAGCGCTTCGAGCCGGTCGAGGCGAAGCTCTGCTTCGAGTAGACGCTCGACCAGCTCTTCCTCCGACAGGTGATGGTCGAGGCCATGGTCGCGTAAGACGGCGTGGCGTCGGGCGGAATTCATCGTGCTAAGATTCATCGGCAGGGTCCTCCTTATATGTGGACTCAAGGTTTTGGGCGACGGCCGAGCTTTGGTCGGGGAGGCCGTCGTCCATCCCAAGGTTTGCGATAAGCGCGTCTTCGAGCTCCACGGGGGAGCGTTCGGGTGCGAACGAGCCGGCGAAGGCAGCGAGCGTCTCAAGCGACTCGACGAGTCCGTCGTCCATGTCTCCTGCGCGCCGGATGCGTCGGAGCTCCGCTACGACAGGCCCCACGCGCTCCTTGACCGCCTTGCGCATGCGGGTGGTCGCGATCACGGTAAAGGCGCCTTCAAGCAGGCATTTCGTGATGTAGTCCTGCTTCGACAGGCCGCTCAGAGCAACGTGGAGGTCGAGCTGGACTGCCTCTTCAGGTGACATGCGGAAGGCGATTGTCTTGCAACGGCGACGACCCTTTGCGTCCAAAATCGGCCTAGACATCTGACATCACCTCGTCCAACGCTTCCACCAGATCGTGTTGCGTTGAGGGGAAGAGATGCGAGTACATCTCCGTGACCTCGGCAGTCTCGTGACCCATGCGGTCGGCGATTGCCGTGGGCGAGTAACCGCTGTTGATGAGGGCGCTGACATGCGAGTGGCGGATATCGTGGATGCGGATGCGCTTCACACCCGAGAGCTTACAGCCCCTCTTCATCTCATGCGACAACGCGTGCTTGGTGATGGGGAAGAGCCGGTCGCTAGGAGCGATCTCGGGATGCGTTGCAAGATAGTCGTGCAGCTCCTCGCGAAGAAGGCTCGGCATGACGATGTCGCGCTTCGAGGCTCGCGTCTTGGGCGGGCCGATAACGTCCTCACCCTTGATGCGGGCGTAAGAACGGCGGATGCGGATGACGTTAAGCTCGAAGTCGATGTCTTCCGGACGGAGGGCGAGGAGCTCGCCCTCGCGACAGCCCGAGAGGTAGAGCGTGAGGAATGCAAGGTAGACGGGCGGCTTGTCCTCGATGGCCTGGGAGAAGCGCTTGAACTCGGCAGGGGTCCAGCAAAGCATTTCCTTCTCGGGGCGCTTGGAGCCGACCTTTCCTGCCGCCAACATGGGGTTCTGGGGCAGGCGGTAGAAGCGGACAGCGTGGTTGAATATAGCCGAGAACTGGTTGCAGATGGTATGGAGATAGCTCTGCGAGAGCCCCTGTTCCAGAAGCCAATTCTCCCACCGCACCACGTCCGCAGCGTTGACGTCGCAAAGGCGCTTTCCGCCGAAGAATGGGAGGATGTACTTGTCGATAATGGCATCCTTGGTGAGCTTGGTGCCGACTCGCAGCCGAGGATAGACGTCACGGGCGTACATAGTCTTAACGAAAGTCTCGACGGTGACCTCGACGCGCTCGTTGCAAGACGCGAGGAAGTCGCGCTCCCAGGCGACTGCCTCCTTTTTGGAGGTGAACCCGCGCTTCGTCTTCTTGTGACGCTCGCCCATGGAGTTGCGGTACCAGGCCTCGACCGTCCAGGTCCCGCGCTTCTTGTCACGACTAGTCGACACGGGCGATCGCCGCCTTCTGCTTGGAAGGGGCGGAGAGGAGGCGAGTCTCAAAGTACGAGCGCTGGACCTTCCCGGGGATGGTCATGATTCCCTGAGCTGCAAGCTCTGCATTTAAGGCTTTGATGAGCTTAAACGCATAGGACTTGCTCATGCCCGTGGCCTGTGCAACCTCCTCGGCATTCATGAACTGGTTGGACATTTCAAAAGCTCCTTTCTATCGATTTATACCTCACGAATATGTGAGATACTCTGAATGATAGAATAGCTCACAAAAACGTGAGGTCAAGCGAAAAACTGAATTATCATCACGAAAATGTGATGCGCGTCGTTTAACCTAGTGAACAATGAGGGGTTGATCACGGAAGAAGCGATGATGCGCGATTCGGACAAACTACGTATGGGCATGAAGATTCGTTCGTTGCGTGCACGACGAGGAATGACGCAGAAAGAGTTGGCGGACGCTGCGGGCCTGGGAGAGTCGGCTCTGAGAAGTTATGAGCTCGGCGCGCGATATCCGAAGGAGAAGCACCTTGAGTCGCTTGCAAAAGCGCTTAAGGTACGGCCGGAAGCTTTTGAGGTTTATGGAATTGAGAATGAGCTTCAGTTCATCCATATGCTGTTCAATTTCGAACAGACATTCAAACTTGAGCCGGATAGAGATGGTTCGCCTAGTCTGCGCTCGTATGGTTACGGAATGGTGCCGAAAGCGCTCATGGACTGGGGAAAGAAGTTCGCGCAACTCGAAGAGGGAGTGATCTCGCGCGAGGAATACGAAGACTGGAAAGACACCTACAATCCGACAATTCTGACAAGCTGGTTGGGCGAAGAGATTCCTGACCCCTATACGGGAAAGACTCTTACGGGTGAAGAGCGGGAAGGTGCTGTGCATGCCGTTGAGATGATGCCGGAATCACTCCAGGATGAATTATCCCGCGCCCATCGAGCAGGAAAGATATAGCCTGCGCCTCGCTTTGTTCTCGTGAGGACCAAATGAGTATCAAACGAGAACGGGAAAACGCCTGATGGAGTGGGCTAAGGTTAATTGACCGCTTCATTTACCTGTGGCTTTTGTTATCGAGTGGGAGTAGGCCGATAGGGTTCTGAACTGCATTTTTGAGCGCCGCACTGTGCCGCTGAGTTTCGTTTCGTACGAGAGTCACGGCAAAGCCACCAGCGACATTGGTGGGTAAATCCGATTATCGAGCCTCCGTTCCCGTGCTGGGACGGAGGCTTTTTCTTTGCGGTTTTACTCCCTTTCACCTGCGATTTCGCTATTTACTCCCCGTATTTCAAGATGGAAGCGTTTGGTTGCGAGCCACGCCGGTGTGAGGGCCTGAGTTGTCAGGCCCCGCACAGGGGGATCGCGATGGTGGCCACCGCGCCGCCCGAGGGGCTGTTGGCGAGCGAGACGGAGCCCCCGTGGGCGCTCGCGGTCTCGGAAGCGGCGTGGAGGCCGAGCCCGTAGTGGCGGCCTCCGTCGCGCGAGGAGCGGGAGGAGTCGTCTGTGAAGAGGCGCTCGCAGCCGCGTTCGAGGGCGGCGGGAGAGAAGCCCGGTCCGTCGTCGGACACCTCGATGACGAGGTGTCCGCCCGCGACGTCGCAGGAGACCGCCACGCGCGAGCGCGCGTGCTCGGCGGCGTTGACCACAAGGTTTGCGGCGGCTCGCGCCAGGGCGGTTCGGTCGAGCGGGGCCTCGGGCGCGCCCACGACAGCAGGGCCCGTGGCCGCGTCGAGCGTCACGCCTCGCGCCCGGGCGATCTGGGCGGCCTCGGCGAGGACCTGCTCGCAGAGCTCGGCCGGCCGCATGGGGGCC
>DBFAZJ010000060.1:0-6913 GCA_048244295.1 Collinsella sp. | reverse complement strand
GATCCTGCGCGGCCTGACCTTCCTGGTCGTCAGCTGCCCGTGCGCGCTCGTGATCAGCGTGCCGCTCAGCTTCTTTGGCGGCATCGGCGGCGCATCCAAACTAGGCGTTCTCATCAAAGGCTCCAACTACCTCGAGTCGCTTGCCGACGTGGACACCGTCGTCTTCGACAAGACCGGCACGCTCACCAACGGCACGTTTTCGGTCGTGGCGGTGCACCCCGAGTCTGGCTATACCGAGCAGTCGTTGCTCGAGGTCGCAGCCCTTGCGGAGTCGTTCTCCGATCACCCCATCGCGCAGTCCGTGCGCGCCGCCTACCATGGCGAGGTCGACCCCAAGCGCGTAAGCGACTCCACCAACGACGCGGGCCATGGCGTGACGGCAACCATCGACGGCAAGCACGTCGTCGTTGGCAATGCCAAGATGCTTGCTGCGGCCGGTATCGACGCTCCCAATTGCGAGGTTGTCGGCACAATCCTCCACGTGCTCGTTGACGGCGTGTACGCCGGCCACATCGTGATTGCAGACACCGTTAAGGCCGATGCCGAGCAGACGATCCGCGACCTGCACGCCGCCGGCGTCAAGCGCACCGTCATGCTCACGGGCGACCGCGAGGAAGTGGCTGCTGCGGTGGCCAAGCAGCTGGTGCTCGACGAGCTCCACGCGCAGCTGCTGCCGGGCGACAAGGTCGAGCGCGTCGAGGCATTGCTGGCAGCCGAATCGGGCAAGGGCAAGCTCGCCTTTGTCGGCGACGGCATCAACGATGCGCCCGTGCTCACCCGCGCGGACGTTGGCATTGCCATGGGCGCTATGGGTTCCGACGCCGCGATTGAGGCCGCCGACGTTGTGCTCATGGACGACAAGCCGTCCAACATTTCCCGCGCGATCCGCGTGGCACGAAAGACCATGGCGATTGTCTGGCAGAACATCATCTTTGCGCTGGGTATTAAGTTGCTGATTCTGGTGCTTGCGGCACTGGGCATCGCCAACATGTGGCTTGCCGTGTTCGGCGACGTAGGCGTGGCGATCATCGCCATCCTGAACGCCATGCGCGCGATGGGTGTCAAGAACCTGTAGCGTTCGTGGGCTGTCCGGCCGGGGCCGGGCTTGGTTTTGAAAACGTCCTCGCGCATGAGGCCCGTCTTTCCTGCTCCTGCGGAGCAACGGAAAGGCGGGCCTCGCGGAATGTTTTCAAAACCAAGCCCGGTCCCGGCCTGCGGTAACATCGCAGGCGGTTCTTGAGCATCGCTTGCTGGCAGGGTTCCTTTGCTGAAATGGACTTGGCCGAAAGGACCGCTGGTCCCAGTCGCTGGTTCGCGTTTTGCGTGAACTCCGCGCTACTGTGGGACAGTTAGGCATCTGTTGTTGGACCCGCTACATCTTCCCGGCCCAACATCGCCCGTAGCTTCTCGAAGCTTTCCTCGCTCAGGCAGTGCTCCATGTGGCAGCCCTCTAGCGACGCGACCTCAGCCGAAACACCCGCATCCTCCAGCAGCCCCACGAAAAAGCAGTGACGCTCCCACATTTGACGAGCGACCTCCAGACCACGCTCCGTCAGACGAACGTCGCGCTTGCCCATTTCGACATAGCCGTTGCTTTCCAGCGTCGCCATGGCCTTGGAAACGCTCGCCTTGGTTACGCCGAGGTACTCCGCAACGTCGATCGAGCGCACGATGCTCTGACGTTCCGACAGAACGTAGATCGATTCGAGATAGTCTTCTCCGGATTCACGTAGGGCCATGGGCCGCCTTTCGCGATGATTGCTAGTTAGCCTTTGGATACTTTCCACGGCTAACTTTACCGCAAAAGTTGCCCATGTCTTACTACTTTGTCTAAAAGTTAGCCGTGTTTCACAAACGTGCGGGACGAAAACAAAATGGGGACGCCCCGCAAGGAGTGTCCCCAGGCGCCGGGTGCCGGCCCGCAGTTACATCAATCCAAAGTGCTTCGCGGCGTTGTAGATGCCGTCGTCGTCCACGGCAGTCGTCACATAGGTCGCCGCGGCCTTCACGGTATCCTGCGCGTTGCCCATGGCCACACTTGTGCCCACGGCCGAGAACATCGACAGGTCGTTCTCGCCGTCGCCAAAGGCAATCGCTTCACTCGCGTCGATGCCCAGGCGCTCCAGCGTCGCCGCCACACCCAGGTCCTTGCCGCCGTTGGCCGGAATAATGTCGCAGAACAGGTCGCACCAGCGCGTGGTGAGCGAATGCGACACGGCATCGGTCACGATGTGCTCGTCAACTGGGTCAACAAAGGCACAGAACTGATAGACCGGCGCGTCAAAGGCATGCTCAAACGGCTCCTCGTGGTAGACGATTCCCGCGTTGCTGCCAGCCGTCACCACGCGCTCGGACAGGCGGTTCACAAACGAGTTCTCGCCCTGCATGCACAGCGAGTCATAGCGCCCCTGCGCCACCTGGTCCACAATCACCGCAACGTCGTCCGGATCGATCGGACAGCTGCGGTAAACCCCCTCGGCATCAAAACAGTGCTGACCCGAGAGCGTAATGTACGCATCCCAGCCCAGGTCGAACAGCCAGTCCGGCATCTGGTAGGTCGGGCGACCCGTGGCGATCACGCATGCGATCCCCTGCTCGTGAAAGCTGTCGAGCACCTGCTGCGCCGACGCCGGAATCCGGTGGGTCTTAAAGCTCAGCAGCGTGCCGTCGATATCGAAAAACGCGGCTTTGATCATCCTCGTCTACTCCTCGCCCTCGAGCTTTTCGCTCGCCTCGAGCCACGCCATCTCCAGCTCGTCCATGGCGGCGTGAGCCTCGTCGATCTTTGCCTGCTGCTCGCCGAGCGCCGTGTAGTTGGTGGGATCGACTTGGGCCATTGCTGCCTCGGCCTCCTCAACGCGGGCGCGCTGCGTCTCCATCTTGCGCTCGAGCGAACTCACCTCGCGGCGGAGCTTCTGGCGCTCGGCGTTGGACAGGCCGTTGGGCTGACCGCTCGACTTGGGCTTTTCGGCCGCAGCTGCCGCGGCACCGGTGTCAAACGTGCCGGTCTTGGCGCTCGGCGCGCCCACGGGCTCGCCCTCGGCGGTGGCGTTGCACAGGCGCAGGTACTGGTCCACGCCACCGGGCATATGCGTCAGGTGGCCGTCGAGCAGCGCCCACTGCTGGTCGGTCACGCGCTCCATCAAAAAGCGGTCGTGCGTCACCAGGATCAGCGTGCCGGGCCAGCCGTCGAGCAGATCCTCGACAATCGCCAGCATGTCGGTATCCAGGTCGTTGCCGGGCTCGTCCAGGATGAGCACGTTGGGCTCGTCCAGGATTGTCAGTAGCAGCGACAGGCGACGGCGCTGGCCGCCCGAAAGATCGCCGATGCGACTCCAGAGCTGCTGCGTCGTAAAGCCCAGTCGCTCGCAGAGCTTCTCGGGCGAAGTCTCCTTGCCGTCGATGACGTAGTACTTCTTATAGTTGCTGAGCACCTCTCGGATCGTGTCGCCCATGTAGGGTTCGAGCTCCTCGAGCTGCTGCGACAGCACGCCAAAGCGCACTGTCTGGCCAATCTTCACGCGGCCGCGCGTGGGCGCAATTTTGCCCTGGATCACATCAAGCAGCGTCGACTTGCCAGCGCCATTCTCGCCCAAAAGACCATAGCGGTCGCCCGCACCAATGAGCCAGGTCACGTCGGAGAGTACCTGCTTGGGCGCGCCATCGGCATCCGCATAGCCGGCGTCCACGTCGACCACATCGATAACCTGCTTGCCTAGGCGGCTCACGGCGAGGCGCTTGAGCTCCAGCTCGTCACGCACGGGCGGCACGTCGGCAATCAGCTCGCGAGCGGCATCAACGCGAAACTTGGGCTTAGTGGAACGCGCCTGGGCGCCGCGGCTCAGCCACGCGAGCTCCTTGCGCGCCATGTTGCGACGGCGCTCCTCGGTAACCGCGGCCATGCGGTCGCGCTCCACGCGCTGCAGGATATATGCGGAGTAGCCGCCCTCGAAGGGATCGACCTGGCCGTCGTGGACCTCCCACATACTGGTGCAGACCTCGTCCAAGAACCAGCGGTCGTGCGTGACCACGAGCATCGCGCCCTGGCCGCGCTGCCAGCGGGCCTTTAAGTGACGCGCGAGCCAGTTGATGGTGCGCATGTCCAGGTGATTGGTGGGCTCGTCGAGCATGAGCACGTCGTAGTCGCCGATCAGCAGGCGCGCGAGGTCCACGCGACGGCGCTGGCCGCCCGAAAGCTCGCCAACCGTGCCCTCCCAGGGCACATCGCTAATAAGACCGGCGAGAATCTGGCGCGTGCGGGGGCTCGACGCCCACTCGTACTCGGGGACGTCACCCACAACGGCATGATGCACGGTGTCGGTATCGACCAGCTGGTCCTTTTGGCCGAGTAGACCGATCGTGGTGCCGCGACGGTGCGTCACGCGGCCGTCGTCGGGCTCCAACGTGCCGGCGAGCACGCTCAGCAGCGTCGACTTACCGTCGCCGTTTTTACCGACAATACCAATGCGGTCGCCCTCGCCCACGCCGAGCGTAACGCTATCGAAAATATGCTTGGTGGGAAACTCTAGGCTGACGGAATCGCACCCCAAAAGAATCGCCATATGCCCTGCTCCTTCGTAGAAATTCAACGTTGTCCATGATAGCAGCGAAAAGGCGGGGCGCACACGACACAAAAAGGCGGGCCATCTCCCGCAAGAGATGACCCGCCTCTCCAATCAGTCCCGTGGCAACCGTGGCCGCCGCGGGCCTCAAGCATGTCCCGGACTAGGAGAACATGCCGGTGAGGTAATCATTCAGCCGCTTATCCTTGGGCCGTTGGAAAATCTCGTCAGTCTCGTCGTACTCGACCATATCGCCCATGTAGAAGAACGCCGTGCGGTTGGACACACGCGACGCCTGCTCCATGTTGTGCGTCACGATGACGATGGCGCGGTCGGCAACGATCGACGACATGAGGTCCTCGATCGCCAGCGTCGAGATGGGGTCGAGCGCCGAGCAGGGCTCGTCGAACAAGATCACGTCGGGGTTGAGCGCCAGCGTGCGCGCGATGCACAGGCGCTGCTGCTGACCGCCCGAAAGCGCATGGGCGCTCTTGTCGAGCTTGTCCTTGACCTCGTCCCACAGCGCCGCGCCGCGCAGGCTCTCCTCGACCATGCGGTCGAGCTCGTCGCGGTCGGTGATGCCGTGGCGCTTAGGCGCAAACGTGATGTTGTCGCGAATGGACTTGCGGAACGGGTTGGGCTGCTGGAACACCATGCCAATGGAACGGCGCAGCTCGTAGGTGTTTTCGGTCTTGGTGCTCACGTTGCGCCCGCGATAGTTGATCTCGCCCTCCACGCGGCAGCCGCGAATCTCGCGATTCATGAGGTTGAGGCTACGCAAGAAGGTCGACTTACCGCAGCCCGAAGGCCCAATGAGCGCCGTGATCTCGCCCTTGTGGAAGTCGAGCGACGTATTGTGCAGTGCATGGTGGTCGCCATAGTACACGTTGACGTCCTTGGTGGAGAGCACGACCTCGTCGCTCACGGCCTTGCCGCTCACGCGCACGCGCTTCTCGCTCTCCCCCACGCTCGACAGGAAGTCCTGGGTCTCGGACGATGCCGCTTCGGTTGCGGGCGTTGCATTCATCTCGCTCATTCGGCCGTCATCCTTCTTGCCAGTTGCTTGCCCACGATACGGGCGACTACGTTAAACAGCAGCACGCAAATCATCAGCAGCGCCGCGGTGCCCCAAACAATCTGCTGGGCCTCGGGGCTGCCCTCGCCATAGATCTTGTAGATATGCACGGCGAGCGACTCGCCAGGGCGGAACACGTTCCAGGCACAGGTGGGGCTCGACAGGTTAAAGCTCAAGAAGTTCAGGCGAACCGGCGAGCTCATACCCGAGGTAAAAAGCAGTGCTGCGGCCTCGCCAAACACGCGACCGGCCGAAAGCACGATGCCCGTCACGATGGCAGGCATGGCCTCGGGAATCAGGATGTGCAGCGTGGCCTCCCAGCGGGTAAGGCCCATGGCCAGGCACGCATCGCGCTGGGCCTGCGGCACGTCCTCGAGCGCCTGCTGAATCACGCGCACCAGGATGGGGATATTGAACATGGTGAGCGCGACGGCGCCGGAGATAATGGAGTACTTCCAGCCCAGCTGCACCGAGAACACCAGAAAGCCGAACATGCCGACGACGATGGAAGGCAGCGAGGACAGCGTCTCGATGGCGGTGGAGGCAATGTCGCGGATGGGGCCGTTCGGCGCGTACTCAACCAGGAAGACCGCTCCGCCCAGACTGATGGGCACCGAGATGACCAGAGTGATCAGCAGCAGGTAGAACGAGTCGAACAGCTGGTAGAGCACGCCACCCTGGGTACCGTTGGCGCGCGACGGCTGCGTGAGGAAACCCGGCTGGAACAGCGTCGAGACGCCCTCGAACAGGATATAGGCCACCATGGAGATGACGATGAGCATGACGATGGCGACGATCGCCGTCAGCACGCCCGTGGCGATGCGGTCCTGCTTTTGGACACGCCCGAGTCTCGCCTCGTCGATATGGATGCGCGTGCTAGCCACGAGCCTTCGCCCCCTTGCGGCCGATAAGGTGGATGATCAGGATGAAGATGAGGCTCATGCCCATCAGCAGCAGGCCGAGCGCCCACAGAACATCGTCCTGGGCCGAGCCCTCGGCATAGACCGCCATGGACGTGGTGAGCGTGGTGGTGATGGTCGAGGCCGGCGACAGCAGCGACGTCGGCATGGCCTCGATGCCGCCGATAACCATACGCACGGCGAGCGTCTCGCCAAAGGCGCGGGTCATACCCAGAATGACCGCAGTCATGAGCGACGGCATGGCGGACTTGAGCACCACGTGCCAGATGGTCTGCCAGCGGGTGTAGCCCAGCGCGAGCGAGCCCTGGCGGTAGCTGTCGGGCACGGCGCGCAGGCCATCGACCGAAAGCGTGGTC
>DBFAZJ010000059.1:0-12888 GCA_048244295.1 Collinsella sp. | reverse complement strand
AGCGTTTCTTCTTCGTCCATCAAGCCGGTTACGCGCAAGGCCGTGCGTTGCCAGCGCGAGGTCGCTTGGCTTGTCACGCAGGCGGCGGGCAGGCTTGTGGCGACCACTCAGGACGTCAATGCGCCTACGCCGAGCTTTGTGTTAGCGGCGGCGCTGGATTTTGTGCGCCAATTGGAGCTTGCCGCGCAGGATGCCAACGGCCACCTCGACTACCAGAACGTTATGGCGCCCGACCTGCAAACGTTCTGTCACATGGCCAAGTTGCCTGCCGCGCCCAATGCGCTTTCGGACGCAGGCTACATGTTTACGCTCTCGGGCGCGAACCTTATCCGCGACATCTATGCATACTGCAGCGAGCTCGCCGAGCGCCACGTCTTTGACGCGGCAGAAGTCAAACCGGGAAATGTCATCAAGCTGGTTCTCAGACTGTTCCTGATAGACGGGTTCGGGGCCATGCCGGCGTAAGCCGAGTCTTTAGCATCACCGTCGACTGGGCAACAACCGCTTTACCTTAATGGACGCCAATCGAGGGTCGATTATTGGGTCGCCTCGTCCACTAACGCATCTATCCCACGCGCTCCGACAGTCGATACTTGCGGTTGCGGCTCGTCGCCGGCGCCGTGGGCTCGAGCTCGCCTTGAGCAATGAGCGCGTTGACGCGCGACCTAACCTGGGAAATTGTGAGCCCTGTGTGCTCTGCCAGCTCGCGCGTCCCCAGCTCGCCGTAGTGTTTGAGTGCCGTCACAATTAAGCCCCCGCCATGATCGACCGGCTCGATCTTTGAACGGTAAAGTACGACCTTGAACCGATCGAATCCGGGGCAGAACAGGGGCTCGGCCAGACCATGCGCGCGCATAGCATCGATCATCATCGGGATGCCCGAGCCATTGCCCTCAGCCGGCGAACCTGCGCCATCCGGCAGCGGGACAATCGACATGAGCTTCACAAGCGTCGCGTTACGGCATCGGGAGCTGCCGTCAAACAAGTTCTCGCGAGTCTTTCCCCCGTAAAGGCCGCCAGGATTCGTCACCTCGACACGATCGTCAAAGACGTCGACGGCAATCGATTGTCCACAGAACCGATCCCCGTATTCTCGATGGATTACGGCGTTGGCGATTGCCTCGCGCAGAACCTCCTCGGGAATCTCCAGCGAGTCGATACACGAGATGCCTTGGACGGTCGAGATGCGGCGCAGGTTTTTGGCGACAGCTGCGACGGCATCCGAGATCATCTCGCCCAACGTTCCCTCACAGATTGTGCGGTCCATGAACCTCAGCGACCCCACAGCTCCCTTTTGAGCTCCCACGTGGACAGCCACGTCAATGAAGAGCTTGGGATAGAACTGCTGAGGGTAAACGCCCGCGGCAAGGAGGCCGGCCTTGGTAACATTGCCCTGGAAGTCGAGGAAATTCAGACGCTCCATCTTTGTCTTCTTGTCCGCCGCACCGCGCATCGCTCGAGGCGTCAACGAATAGGCACGCTCTATCGTGCGGTCGACCAGCGACTCGTCGAGATCGCCCACACTCGTGCCGGGCACCGCATCGCGATCGCTAGGACTCGTCCGCTCATATGACGGCAGTGCCAAAACCTCGGTCGACGAAAGCGGGACATCTTTGTCATCGATGCGCTTGTAGCTGCCGCCCTGGGCGCCTCGCTCTATGACATAGCAGGGCTTGCTCGACGGATCGAGCTCCTCAATCGTAATGACGAGAACGATGACGCCCTGAAGCTCCACTCGCTCGATCGTGTATTTGGGCGGATTGGCTAGCTTTCCTCGACCGCCCGCATCACCCATGCCTGACACAAATTGGTTGAGCACTTTCTCGGTCTCGAAGTTCTCAACCGGGACAAAACCTGCGCGCTCACTCACTCCGAGCACGATGATTCCGCCGGCAGTGTTCGCGAATGCGCTCACCGTTTCCCACACGTCGCGGGAAAGCGTCGTGGCGCTCTCCTTCACTTCGACGTTAAGATCATCCGAGCCCATACGCCTTAAAGACTCAAGCAGACCGGTCAGCTCGTTTTCGTTCATCTGCACGTCCTTTCGCTCGGTCCTGCGGAGAATGCCGCGGATAGATTTCCCTCGTCTCTCAGTTATCTCTCGTAATTATCTCTCATCTATCTCTCTATCTCTCGGCTTAGAGATAAGAGATAGATAGAGATGGAATGTCTACCACTTGCTTCATTTATACATATTTTTGCTGGTAGAACAATCGGTATTGAGACAATACCATGATTGCCTGTCTCTTTGCTGCTCAGTTATCTCTCATATTTTTCTCTCATCTTCCTGTCATCTCTCATATTAGAGACGAATGAGAGACGAGAGATACGCGGGTGATGGACGAGTGAGGATTTTCGGACGGTCGGATATCGAGAGTGGATATTTGGACGGTTTTTGGGGCTTTTGAGGCAAATTCCGTCCAAATATCCACTCTCGTTCGATAGGCATCCGGAAATCCTCGCTCGTCCGTCCGAATATCCACTCTCGTTTGGCGAGTGTCCAAATTTCCACGCTCGCGCGGCGGTCACGCGGGGCCTTTACCCAATCCGCCGGTATCGCCTTCAGTTCGCTGCAGAACCGCGGCCCCATATGGGTATACTCTCGAGGATTCGACTCGATTCGCCCCCGCTGGGGCGTCAAAGGAGACTGCATATGTCCACCACCTCAACCGACCCGCGCACCGCTGCCGCCGCACTGCTGGTGCCCGGCACCACCTGCCACGGCTTTGCCGTCGAGCGCCGCGAGACCGTGCCCGAGCTCGACTCGGACGCCTACGTGCTGCGCCACACCGCATCGGGCGCTCGCCTGCTGTACCTGGCGTGCGACGACGAAAACAAGGCCTTTGCCATTGGCTTTAAGACGCCGCCGGCCGATTCCACCGGCGTGTTCCATATTCTTGAGCACTCGGTGCTGTGCGGATCGGCCAAGTTCCCCGTCAAGGAGCCATTCGTCGATCTGATCAAGAGCTCCATGCAGACGTTCCTCAACGCCATGACCTACCCCGACAAAACCATCTACCCCGTTGCCACCACCAACGAGCAGGACCTGTACAACCTGATGGACGTGTACCTGGACGCGGTGTTCAACCCGGCCATCTACACCAAGCCGACTATTTTTGAGCAGGAGGGCTGGCACTACGAACTGGACCTGCCGGAGGGCGCCGAGGGCGAGGTCGACGGCAGCTCCGCGAGCCTGCGCGAGGGCACGCTGCGCTATAACGGTGTGGTGTTCAACGAAATGAAGGGCGCGCTGTCCGACCCCATGAGCGTGCTGGACGATGCTGTTAACGCCGCGCTCTATCCCGACACCGCCTATGCGCACGAGAGCGGCGGCGACCCGCGCGCGATTCCCACGCTCACCTACGAGCAGTTCCTGGACACGCACGCGCGCCACTACAATCCTTCCAACTCTTATATAACGCTCTACGGCGACCTGGACGTGGACCGAGCACTGGCCTTTTTGGACGAGCGCTATCTGTCGCAGCCGAGTGCCGCGAGCCGCCGCATGGACACTGCCGTTGCCGCCGGCGAGGACCCGTCCGCACTGGCGCCCAATCCGCTGGGCGTGCAAGCGCCCGTGACCTGTGAGTATAAGCGCATCGAGATGGCAACCACGCCCGAGAACGCCCTGGTTGGCCTGGGCCTGGTGCTGGGCAGCGCGCTCGACCGCAAGCGCACGATCGCGGCGGATATCCTGTTCGAGGCGCTGCTGGGCTCCAACGAAGCGCCGGTTAAGAAGGCAATTCTGGCCGCCGGCCTGGGCGGCAACGTGGTGAGCTATACCGCGGCCGAGAGCCTGCAGCCCTACGAGCTCATCATGCTGCAAAACGCGCAGCCCGACGTGGCGCGCGAGCTGCGTCGCGTATTCCAGGACGCCTGCCGCGACCTGTGCGAGCACGGCGTTCCGCGCGAGCGCCTGGAAGCCATCATCAGCAGCAACGAATACGACCTGCGCCAGCGCGACTACGGTATCGCCGACGGCGTGGCCATTGCGTGCGACGCGCTGAGTACCTGGCTCTACGATGACGACGCCGCGACGCTGGCGCTCAAGTATGGCCCGGTGTACGAGGAACTGCGCGGCGAGCTGGACGGCAGCTATTTTGAGGACCTGCTGCGCGAGCTGGTGCTGCAGAACGATCACATGGCCCTGGTCGAGCTGGTGCCGGTGGACGCCGCCGAGGGTTCGGAGGGTGCCGAGGCCGCCGAACTGGCAGCCAAGCGCGATGCCATGACCGATGCCGAACTGGCCGACGTGGTCGAGCGCACGGCCGCGCTGCGTGCCGCGCAGGAGGCGGAAGACACGCCCGAGGCCAAGGCCACGCTGCCGCGCCTGCGCGTGTCCGACATTGGCGAGGCGCGCCCCGAGCCGCCGCTGATCGTGGACACGACCGCACCCATCCCCTGCCTGCGCCACGGCATCCCCACCAACCGTCTGGCCTACGCCATGCAGTATTTCGACCTGAGCTGCGTCGCGTTTGAGGATCTGCCCTATGCGACACTGCTCTGCCGCCTGTTTAAGCAGCTGCCCACGCGCGAGCACTCGGCCGAAGAACTCGACAACTTGCTCGCTGGCAAGCTGGGCTTTTTGAGCTTTACGACCGAGGTCATGACCCAGCCCGAAGTGGACGGCGTGCGCCCCTACCTGCTGGTGAGCGCCGGCGCCCTGTCCGAGAAGATCGATGCGCTGGCGAGTCTGCCGCGCGAGGTGTGGTCGAGCACGCTGTTGCTCGATGCCGACGCCGACCGCATGCGCGACGTGCTCACGCAGATTCGCATTGGGCTTGAGCAGGGCTTTATCAACAACGGTCACTCGGCGGCACTCGGTCGCGCGATGAGCTACAGTTCACCTTCGGCCGTGGTGCGCGAGCAGCTTTCGGGCGTGGACTTCTACTTGTTCCTGCGCGATCTGCTCGAGCACTTTGACGAGCGCCTGGACGGCCTGCGTGCCAAGCTTGCCGAGCTGGCGGAGCGCATCTTTGTGGCCGATGGCTGCATGGCGAGCTTTACCGGCAGCGACGAGGACTTTGACGCGTACTGGGATGCTGCGGGCGACCTGGGGCTGGGTGCGGGCGATGGTGCTGTTGCCGGCCGCGACGCGCTCGTGGTGCCGACGCCGTGCGACCGCCACGAGGCTTTCGTCATCCCCAGCGATATCTGCTTTGCGGCAAGCGCGTGCGACCCGCGTCGCCTGGGCATCGACGTGACGGGCGCCTGGGCCGTGGCTGCCAACGCGCTCTCCTACGATTACCTGTGGAACGAGATTCGCGTGAAGGGCGGTGCGTACGGCTGCGGATTCCGCGCAGCCGGCGAGCGCCAGACGGCGTTCTACACCTACCGCGACCCGGCGATCGATCCTTCGATTGAGCGCGTGAAGCGCGCGGGTGCATGGCTTGGCAGCTTTGAGCCCGACGAGGCCGCCTTTGAGGGCTTTATCGTGAGCTGCGTGAGCGGCATGGATGCGCCGGTGAAGCCGTACGCGCTCACCAAGCGCCGCAACACGACCTATCTGGCTGGACTCGATCCGCATGCACGCGAGGAGCGCCGCGCCCAGATGCTCGCCGCCACGCCCGGTGAGCTGCGCACTCTCGGCGCCGACGTGACGCGCATCGCAGCCGAGTCGCCCACCTGCGTCTTTGGCAGCCGCGAAGTCATCGCCAAGAGCAACGCCGGCTTTAACGTAGTCGACCTGCTGGGCTAAGGCACGGCAAGCAAAACTACCACGAAGAAGACAGCACCTTCGTGGTGGTTTTGCCGTCTTTATCGCGTTTGCCCAGATAAAGCCTGCCAAAATAAACCTGTCCCTTTTTGGTAGGTTTGGGAGAGAGGGCCGGGATGGACAAGGCTGAGTTGCGGCGGGCGGTGATTGCTCGGCGCGATGCTCTCGATTTGGATGTGCGGGCGGCGAAGTCTGCTGATATCTGTGCGCGGCTGGTTGAGCTGCTGGGCCGCTTGGATGCCGCGGCGCCGCGCACCGTTGCCGTCTATGCCGCGATGGGTTCCGAGGCAGACCCTGCCGCGTTTGCCGTTGCGGCCGCCGTGCGCGGCTGGCGCGTAGCCTATCCGTGCATGCTCTCGGCAATTGATGCCGCAGCTTGTGGCCAGCGCATGTGCATGCGGGCAGTTGCCGCCGACGATGCGTCCGCGGCTCCGTTTATCGCCCACCCCACGCGGGCCTTCGCGGCCACGGACATCGACAGCGACCGCTTCCCCATCATGCCTGCCGAAGCTCTCGACATGATCGTCGTGCCGCTCGTGGCCTTCGACCAAACCGGCGCGCGCCTGGGCTACGGCGGCGGTTGTTACGACCGCTACCTGCCTATGCTCTCGCCCGCATGCCAAATCATCGGCATCGCCTTTGACGAGCAGCACGTCGACCGCGTTCCCACCGACGCTCACGACCTGCCGCTACCCCACATCATCAGCGCCTAATCGCCGCCATATCAGCCACGGCTACAGCAGTACCATCGCAGCCTAGTGCTCCTCGCCGGCGCGGGCCAGGTCGTAGGGCGTGGTCTGGTAGACGTAGTAGTTGAGCCAGTTGGTGTAGAACAGCTGAGCTTGGCTGCGCCAGACGTTGCGCGGATCGGCGGAGGGGTCGTCGCCCGGGAAGTAATGCGCCGGCACCTGAGGGTTGAGGCCGCGCTTCACGTCGCGCTCGTACTCCAGGCGCAGCGTGTCGGTATCGTACTCGGGGTGACCAAAGACAAAGAAGCGACGGCTGTCGGTCGACTTGACGATGTACAGGCCCACCTCGTCGGACACGGCCACGACCTCAAGCTGCGGCTCGGCCTCCACGTCCTCGCGGCGCACGTCGGTGTTGCGCGAATGTACGGCATAGAAGCGGTCGTCGAAGCCGCGGACCAGCGGGCTTTGCGGCTTCACCAGATAATGCTCGAACACACCGCTCGCCTTTGCCGGCAGGTCGTACTTCTGGATACCGTAATGATGGTACAGGCCAGCCTGCGCGCCCCAACAAATGTGCAGCGTAGAGTGCACGTGCGTGGTGGACCAATCCATGATCTGGCAGAGCTCGGGCCAGTAGTCGACCTCTTCGAACGGCATCTGCTCCACCGGCGCGCCCGTGATAATCAGGCCGTCGTAGTGGATGTCGCGGATGTCGTCGAACGTGCGGTAGAACGTCTCCAAGTGGCCGGCGCTCACGTGCGTGGCCTCGTGCGTCTTGGTGCGCAGCAGGTCCACCTCCACCTGCAGCGGCGTGTTGGAGAGCTTGCGCATGATCTGCGTCTCGGTGGCAATCTTGGTGGGCATGAGGTTGAGGATGAGCACGCGCAGCGGACGGATGTCCTGGTGCAGCGCGCGGTACTCGGTCATGACAAAGATGTTCTCGCTCTCGAGCTGCGCGGCGGCAGGGAGGGCGTCGGGGATGCGAATGGGCATGGATGCTCCTTACGAGTCAGTTGCAGCTATGGTACAACGACCGGCCCCATCCGCGCGAGCACATCGCCCAGCGATGCCGTCAGCGGCCCAAATCACTCCAAAAGTAGAGATTAAGGCATGTCCAAAAATCTACGGCGCTTTAGCCTAGCAAAGTGGCAGCAGGACGCTACAATGGTTCGACGCGAAAAACTCGGCCGAAAGGATACGTATATGTACCAGACGCGTAAGATCGGTGTGGTCGGCCAGGGCCACGTAGGAGCACATGTCGCCAACAGCCTGCTCATGCAGGGCATTGCCGATGAGCTGTACCTGTGCGATATCAACGAGGCCAAAGTGACGTCCGAGGTCCAGGACCTGCGCGACTCCCTTTCGTTTGTCCCGTACAACACCAAGATCGTCAACTGCTACGACCACTACGAGGAGCTTGCCTGCTGCGACGTCATCGTCAACGCTGCCGGCAAGGTCGCGCTGGCCGCCGGCAACCGCGACGGCGAGCTGTTCTTTACCACCGACGCCGCCCGCTCCTTTGCCAAGCGCATCGTCGACGCCGGCTTTGACGGCATCTTCGTGAGCATCTCCAACCCCTGCGACGTCGTGTGCACCGAGCTGTGGCACCTGACCGGCTACGATCCCAAGAAGATCATCGGCTCGGGCTGCGGTCTGGACTCCGCCCGCTTGCGCACCGAGATCTCCAAGAAGGTCGGCGTGAGCCCCAAGTCCATCGACGCCTACATGATCGGCGAGCACGGCTTTAGCCAGCTTGCTGCCTTTAAGGCCGCAACCATCGCTGGCAAAAACCTCAACGAGCTTCAGGCCGAGAACCCCGACAAGTACGCCTTCGACCACATGGAGGTCGAGGAGCTTGCACGCAAGGGCGGCTATGTGACCTACCAGGGCAAGCAGTGCACCGAGTACGCCGTTGCCAACTCCGCCGCGCGCGTCTGCGCCGCCGTGCTGCACAACGAGCACGCCGTGCTTTCGGCCTCTACGCTTATGACCGGCCAGTATGGCGAGGAGGGTATCTTTACCTCCCTGCCGTGCGTGATCGGTGCCGAGGGCGTCGAGGAGGTCTACACACTCGACCTTTCCGAGCACGAGCTCGAGGGCTTCCACAAGAGCTGCCAGCACATCCGCGACAACATCGCCCAGCTCGACTGGTGGGATACCGAGGCCTACGACGCCAAGTAAGCCGCTGGCTGCCGCAACCTTGCGAATCTATGCGCGATACTAAGCGGGCCGCGCCGGAAACCCACCGGCGCGGCCCGCTTTTTACGCACGCTGTTCGCTTGCGAATCGAAGGTGAATGCTTTTCCCGTTACCTAGTACTGCTCGATGCCCATGTAGCGACGAACCTCGGGGCTGTGGTCAAACACCTTGCCGCGGGCGGCGCGCAGCTCGCAGCTCATGTTGTAGAAGAAGATCGGCTCCAGGTACGAACGCACGCTGGCGGGCACGTCGCCTACGCCATACTCGAGCGCGTCGAGCACCATGATCGTGTCGGTGTGCGTGTTGAGGAACGCCAGCGCGCGCTCCTCCATGGGGCGGCACTCGCCCGATCCGAGCTGCACAAAGTAGAACACGCCGGGCTCGGTAGCCTCGAAAGGACCGTGGAAATACTCGCCGGAGTGGATGTAGCAGCAGTGCTGCCACTGCATCTCCATGAGCGAGCAGATGGCCATAGCGTAGGTCTGGCTAAAGTTGGGGCCGGAGCCCAGGATATAGAAGAACTTGTGCTGCTGGCAGAGCTCGGCAAAGCGGGCGCCCAGCTCGGCGTTGACCTTCTCACGGGCGGCGGGCAGCAGCGCATCCATCTGCTTGAGGCCCTCATACATGTCGGCGAGTGCCTCGTAGCCTTCCTGCTGGTCGAGCAACTCGGCGGCGATCAGAGCGCCGATGCCCTGCGGCACCTCAGCCTGCGACACACCCTCACCCCACGGATAGACCCAGGTAGTCCACTTGCCGTTGTCGATCTTTGAGCCCTCGCAGTCGGTGAGGGCAACGACTTCGGCACCGGCGGCCAGCGCCATCTCGCAGCCGTCAACGACCTCTTGCGTGTTGCCGCTGTGGCTGCAGGCGATGACGAGCGACTTCTCGCCAAGACTCTTGGGAGCCATCAGGCAAAACTCGCGCGCCGTATAGACCGTCGAGGTAAACGTGGTGGCCTCGCGCTTGAGCAGTTCGTTAGCCGGCATGAGGTCGATCATCGAACCGCCACAGGCGATCCAAAAGACGTTCTCGACCTTGCCCTTGCGCTCGATGATTTCCTGAACCAGATCGTGTGCGTTCATGCTGATGCTCCTCCTTGTGGGGCGGCTTTGAACGACGACAGCTCGTACCTGCTGTCGTTCTATGTTGTCCTATTTATAGCACGTGCAACAACGCCCGTGAAGTCATCTCGGCAAATTTGTTCTATGTTGTTCTATCTGTGGACGTTAGATGTCGAAGACGTAGCGCGAGCCCACGATCTTTTGGCGGCCGAGCAGTAGAGGGCGCCCGCCGGCGTCGGTAAAGTAGGCCTCCATATAGAAGAGCGGCTCGCCGACCGGCACCTCCAGCAGCGGGGCCGTCTGAGCATCGGCAAGCGCAATCTCCACGGTGCAGGGGTCGGACTTGAGCGGCGCGCGACCCGAATGCTCGGCAACGAGCGCAAAGATTGAGTTATCGGTGAGGTCCTCGTCGGCCAGCGTCTGCAGGTAGGGATGGTCGGCGAGCACAAAGGCGTTGTTCTCGAGCATGACGGGGATGCCGTCGGCCGTGCGCACGCGCTCGACCACGATAAGCTCGCAGCCGGGCTCCACGCCAAAGAACGCCGCATCCTCGTGCGTCGCCGCGACCACCGTGCGCGACACCAGACGCGCACCCGGCACCATGTCGTTGGCAGCACAACCCTCAGTAAAGCTCTGGACGTCACCCTTCTGGCGAATCTTGCGCTTGAGCTTGGGGGCGCACACAAACGTGCCCCTCCCCTGCTGGCGGTTGAGATACCCCGCGCGCGACAGCTCCTCGATGGCACGGCGCACGGTGATGCGCCCCACGCCGTAGGACTTCGCGAGCTCCATCTCGGCAGGGATGCGCGAGCCGGCGGGGTACACGCCGCGCGCGATCTCGCCCTTTAGGTCGTCCATGACCTGCTGGTACAGCGGCACGGCGGGTACGTCAGTGCGGTCGGTTTTATCGTCGAATGCCATCGTTACACTCCATCCCGCGCATGCTCGGACTCAAATTCTTCAATCGCCGCCATAAACTGCTCGCCAAAGGCGTCGGCTTTTTTCTCGCCAATGCCGTTGACCTGGATCAGCTCCTCGCGCGTCTGCGGACGCAGGCGGCACAGGCCGCGCAGGGCCTTGTCGGAAAAGACCATATACGGCGCCATCTCCAGCTCGGTCGAGATCTCCTTGCGGAGGGCACGCAGGCGCTCGAACAGCTCGGCATCGTCGCCAACGCGCGGGCGCTGATCCAGCTCGGCCTCCTCGCGCAGCAGATCGACGGCGCGGCGGGCGCGGGCCGAGGCCTTGCGCTTGGACGCGCGGCGCTTAACGGTAAAGGCGAACGCCTCGTCCTCGACCTCGCCGGCACGCGGACCCAGTCCCACGACCGGGTACTGCCCCTGCGAGGTGGCCAAATAACCGCGACCGCACAGCTGCCCGATGATGTCCTTGATGCGCCCGACCGATTCGCTCGACAGCTCACCGTAGCCGCGGTCCTCGTCCAGATGCATCTGGCGAATGCGCTCGGTGTTGCCGCCGTGGAGCACGTCGGCGATCAGCGACTTGCCAAAGCGCATGGGTCGCCTGGCCACATAGCGCACAGCGGCGCGGGCCATATCGGTGACGTCCTCGGCCTCGAACTGCGTGAGACAGTTGCTGCAGTTGCCACAGCCCTCAGTGTCGTCCGTGGCGGCGCTGCCCGCGGCGGCTGCCGCATGCTCGGCCGCCGCCTCGTCGCCAAAGTAGCGCAGCATGTATTCGCGCAGACAGCCGGTGGTATTGCAGTAGCCCTCCATCTGGCTGAGCAGGCGATAACGGTTCTGAAGCGCCCACGCGCGCTGCTCGTCGTCGAGCGCCTCGTCGGCCGCATCGCCGCGGTCGATCAAAAAGCGCCGCATGCGGAAATCGTTACCGTTCCACAGCAGATGGCAGCTGGCCGAATCGCCATCGCGGCCAGCGCGGCCCGCCTCTTGGTAGTATGCCTCGATGCTCTCGGGCACGTTGTTGTGGATCACGTAGCGCACGTTGGGCTTGTCGATGCCCATGCCAAAGGCGTTGGTGGCAACCATCACCTGAATGTCGTCGTCGATAAAGGCACGCTGGCTCTGGCGGCGGGCGTCGTTGCCCATGCCGGCATGGTAACGGCCCACGCGAATGCCACTGGGTCCCAGCGCCTCGGCAAGCTCGCCCGCCAGCGCATCGACCGTCTTGCGAGTCGAGCAATACACGATGCCGCTCTCGCTCGAATGCGCAATCACGTAGTCGCGCACCCAGGCAGTCTTGGCCTTGTCGCCCATCTCCTCGCAACCAAAGTAGAGGTTCTTGCGATCGAAGCCCGTCACCACCGTCGCGGGGTTTTGCAGGCCGAGCATCTGCTGAATGTCCGCACGCACGCGCTCGGTCGCCGTGGCGGTAAAGGCCGCCACGATCGGGCGCCGCGGCAACGAATCGATAAACTCGCGAATCTGCAGGTAGGCGGGGCGGAAATCCTGGCCCCATTGGCTCACGCAGTGGGCCTCGTCAATAGCCACGAGCGGCACGCCAATGCCGCCGTCAGCCGCAGCCTCCTGCGCAAAGGCTAAAAAGCGCGGCTCGAGCAGGCGCTCGGGCGCCACGTACATAAGCTGGTAGCGACCCTCGCGCGCCCGCTTGAGCACGGTGTTTTGCTGGGCTGGGGTAAGGCTGGAGTTGAGATAGCTGGGTCGCGCACCCGCCGCGAGCAACGCACGGGTCTGGTCCTCCATAAGCGACAGCAGCGGACTCACCACAAAGGTGATCCCGGGTAGCATGAGCGCGGGCACCTGGTAGCAAATGGACTTGCCGGCGCCCGTGGGCATAACGCCCAGCGCATCGCGACCGGCAAGAATCGCATCGACCATGCGGTCCTGCCCCGGGCGAAACGAGGTGTAGCCAAAATAGGCGCCGAGCGTGTCGAGCGCCATCTGCTGCATGCTATCGGTCATGGTTTCCTAACGTCCAAGTCATCTACTGCCGATTATACGCCGCCACGCGGACAGCAGCACACGGCCGCCGCCCAGACTAGTCGTTTAAGAGCGTCCCCAATGACTAAGGAATGTCCCCAGATACCGGCAGAAAAGGAACGTCCCCAAGTGCCGCATCCGGGCCATGGCAACGCCGATGCTTTGGCAACGACAGACACTATGACCCAATCCGAGGGCACTAAAAAGATAGGAGCCCCCGCTCGTGACCGCGGGTCGGGGCTGCGACAATGATGTCGAAGTGCCATAGGCGCAGCCGCGCCGCAACGAGGTTGGGAGGCTCC
>DBFAZJ010000058.1:0-6155 GCA_048244295.1 Collinsella sp. | reverse complement strand
GATTCCGCGTGCCTTTGTGGCGGGCATTGGCCTGGCCGTTCCGTGCCCCATCCCGGCATCGGGCGATGCCAAGGTCAAGGCCAACATTGCCATTAACCTGCCCGAGCTGAGGATCGCCATTCAAAAGCACTGCCCCGACGCGGTCGTTAAGTACGAGAACGATGCCAACGCCGCTGCCATGGGCGAGGCCTGGCTCGGTTCTGCCAAGGGCGTGCAGAACGTGGTGATGGTCACCATCGGTACCGGCGTGGGCGGCGGCGTTATCGTCAACGGCGACGTGGTATCGGGCGTTGTGGGCGCCGGCGGCGAGATTGGCCACATGTGCCTGAACCCGGCTGAGGAGCGCACCTGCGGCTGCGGCGGCCATGGCCACCTGGAGCAGTATTCCAGCGCCACCGGCGTGGTGAGCAACTACCTTGCCGAGTGCAAGAAGGCGGGCGTCGAGCCCATCGAGCTCACCGGCCCCTCAGATTCCAAGGACGTGTTCCAGGCCTGCCGCGAGGGCGACAAGCTCGCGCTGGCTGCGGCCGATACCATGGCCGACTATCTCGGCCGTGCCCTGGCGCTCATTGCCAACGTGGTCGACCCCGAGATGTTCCTGATCGGTGGCGGCGCGTCCGCTTCGGCCGATGTCTACCTCGACAAGGTTCGCGAGCACTTTAAGCAGTACGCGCTTTCCGCCTCGCGCGAGACGCCCATTAAGGTCGCTTCGCTCGGCAACGACGCCGGCATCATCGGTGCCGCATACGTAGCCCTGCGCGCCGCCGGTAAATAGCTGGTGCAAGGGGGTCAGGTTACTTTGCACCAACATGGTGCAAAAGGGACAGCCTTGGCCCCCATACCTGCCACAAAATATGCCGTGGCCCTTCCGTCTGCGAAGGCTCGGCATCGGCGTGCTACCATAGCTACGTCCAAGTACACATATCAAGTGGAGGATATCCATGGCAAACGTTCTTGTCTTTGGTCACCAGAACCCCGATAACGACGCCATCATGAGCGCCGTCGTCCTGTCCCAGCTGCTCAACCAGGTTGAGTATGCCGGCAACACCTACGAGGCCTGCGCCCTTGGTCAGCTTCCGGCAGAGTCCGCCAAGCTGCTCGCCGACGCCGGCATTGCCGAGCCCCGCATGATTGATTCCGTCGAGGCCGGTCAGCTCGTTGTCCTCACCGACCACAACGAGTCTGCCCAGTCCGTCGCCGGCCTTAAGGACGCCACGGTCTTTGGCGTCGTCGATCACCACCGCATCGGCGACTTCGAGACCGCCGGCCCGCTGCACTACATCTGCCTGCCCTGGGGTTCCAGCTGCACCATCGTCACCAAGCTCGCCGGCGTGCTCGGCGTTGAGCTTTCCGACGTCCAGGCCAAGCTGCTGCTCTCGGCCATGATGACCGACACACTCATGCTCAAGAGCCCCACCACCACCGATGTCGACCGCGCCGTCGCCGCCAAGCTCGGCGAGCAGGTGGGCGTCGACCCGGTCAAGTTTGGCATGGAGGTCTTCCTCACCCGTCCGTCCGGCTCCTTCACCGCAGCCGAGATGGTCGGCAACGACATCAAGATGTTCGAGCCCGCCGGCAAGAAGCTGCTCATCGGCCAGTACGAGACCGTCGACAAGAGCCGCGCACTCGGCATGATCGACGAGATTCGCGAGGCCATGCGCGCCTACGCCGCCGAGAAGGGTGCCGACGGCATCGTCCTGTGCATCACTGACATCATGGAGGAGGGCTCGCAGGTCCTGCTCGAGGGCGAGACCGAGGCCGCTCAGAAGGGCCTGGGCATTGCCGACGAGCACGACGGCGTCTGGATGCCGGGCGTCCTCTCCCGTAAGAAGCAGGTCGCTGCCCCCATCATGGCCGCCTGCTAGGTTTAGTTGACCAAACGCCACGACCGGATCGCGGAAGCCCCGCGCTCCGGTCGTTTTTTGTGCACGGCGCCGCGTCGTCTCTTGGATAGGCGCGCCCGTGCCGTTGAGCAAATAATGTTCAACCTGTGGTTCCGCTTTTCGGCCACGCCTGCGTGCCTGTCGTGCAGGGTAGGCTAGATGCAAGCGTAATACGTTAGAGCGCGGCACCGCCACTTGGGCGGGCCGTGCTTTTTTAAGACGGGAGCTTTCCCGTGAAAGGAGCCGCCCATGGCAGCACCCGAGCAGCTGTTTAACGTTCGTGAGCGCAAGCGTTTTGAGCGCCATGACATTTGGGAGCGCATCACCGAGAACGGCACGATTTCCGCCGCCGTCATGGTCTTCGCCGCCATCGCCGCCGTCATTTGCGCCAACACCGATGCCTACGAGGCCATCCATCACTTTTTGGAGACCCCGCTGTATGTGGGTCTGGGCAACCTTACGGCCGGTCTCACCGTTGAGCTATTCGTCAACGACTTCCTCATGGCGATTTTCTTTTTGTTGGTGGGCATTGAGCTCAAGTACGAGATGACAGTTGGCGAGCTCAAAAACCCGCGCCAGGCTATGCTTCCCATGCTGGCGGCCGTGGGCGGCGTCGTCGTTCCCGCCTGCATCTATCTGATCTTTAACCATGCCGGCGCGCACAACGGCTGGGCCATTCCCATGGCAACCGATATTGCCTTTGCGCTGGGCGTGCTGTCGCTTTTGGGCAATCGCGTGCCCAACGGCGTGCGTGTGTTCTTCTCGACGCTCGCCATCGCCGACGACCTCATCTCCATCGCCGCCATCGCCATCTTCTACGGTCAGAGCCCCAATCCGTTTTGGTTGGGCGCCGCCGCGCTTGTGACGTGCGCGCTCGTGTGGCTCAACAAGACGCAGCACTACCGCCTTGCCCCGTATTCGGTGCTGGGCCTGCTGCTGTGGTTCTGCATGTTCAAGAGCGGCGTGCATGCCACGCTTGCTGGCGTCATCCTGGCCTTTACCATTCCGGCCAAGTGCGGCGTCAAGCTCGATAGCCTCACCGATTGGTTGGGCGAGTGCCTGCCGCTGCTCGATGACCGCTACGACGACGAGGCGCACATCCTGGGCCAGCATGACTTTACCGTCTCGACCACCAAGGTCGAGCGCGTTATGCACCGCGTGACCCCGCCGCTCATCCGCATGGAGCGTCTGATCTCCACACCGGTCAACTTTGTGATCCTGCCGATCTTTGCGTTCGTCAACGCACAGGTTCGCCTAGTGGGCGTGGACATGAGCACGCTGCTCACCGACCCGGTGACGCTCGGCGTGTACTTTGGCATGCTGCTGGGTAAGCCGATCGGTATCTTTGGCATGACGTTCGCCTTGGTCAAGCTCAAGGCCTGCGAGCTGCCGCACAATGTCAACTGGCATATGATTGCCGGCGTGGGCATTCTGGGCGGTATCGGCTTTACCATGTCGATTCTCATCAGCGGCCTCGCCTTCCCGACGGCCCAGTTTGAGGTTCTGGCTGCCAAGGCCGCTATTCTCGCCGGCTCTGTCACCGCGGCCGTACTTGGCATGATCTACATGAGTGTGATCTGCAAGCACCCCGCGCCCAAGAACGAGTAGGCGCGTAGAAACAGACGCCAGAGCCTGCTCGAGCGCGTGTAAAACGCGGTTTTGAGTGGTACTTGCCACCTGCCGGACACCCCAGTGGCCAAAAAACGCCGTTTGTGAGTACTGTCATAAACGGCGTTTCATTTTAGGCGCGAAAAATAATGTACAAATCTATTCTGTCTGTGCATTAACGATTGCGTGGCTGGACGAAAAATGCCGATGCATCCTTCCAAAACCGGACACAAAAGGCCAAGACTGGCCATTTTAATTCAAAATCGCTGTTACTAAAAAAGTAACAGTACTCATATTTGCTTTTTTTTGACCACAGGCCCCAATGACTAGGTTTATTCCACGGTGCCGTAGATGGCGCCCCAGCCGTGGGCGGCCAAGGCGGAGTTGAGCTGGTCGCAAAGTGACTGGCGGTCGTAATAGCCGGGCGGTAGCAGGTTGACGATTTCCATGAGATCGGGCGCCAGGTCCAAGATTTCGGCCTGTACGATCAGATCCAGGCGGTCGATGGCGTGACGGTCGTAAAATAGTCCGTCGACCAGGCGCTGCAGGTCGCCGAATTCCTCGGCCTGGAACGATCCGTACTCCATAGTGCCTCCTTGGGCGCTTCACGCCGGCATGCGCGGCGATTCGTAATTCATTGCGATGGACTTAATCTATCACGGCTTCATAACGTTGCGACGGTGGCGGTCTATACTTAGAAGAATTGCAACGTACCGCTTCGTGAAAGGTCGCACCCATGCAGACGATCTACCAGAAGATGGAAACCACCGAACTCGATGCCGCCATCGAGGCGCTCAAGGCCGAGGTCGCCGAGGTCAAGGCCAAGGGCCTGGCGCTCGACATGGCCCGCGGCAAGCCGTCGCCCTCCCAGGTGGACATCTCTCGACCCATGCTCGATATCCTCAATGCCGATGCCGATCTGCACGACGGCAATGTCGACTGCTCCAACTACGGCTGCTTTGAGGGCATTCCCTCGGCACGCAAGCTGGCGGGGGAGTTCCTGGGTTGCCCCGCCGAGCAGACGCTCGTGCTGGGTTCGTCGAGCTTGCTGATCGAGCACGATATCGCCGGTATGTTCTGGCGTTGCGGCTCGTGTGGTAGCGATCCTTGGGAGGCTTACGAGGCAGCGCACGACGGCAAGAAGGTCAAGTTCCTGTGCCCGGTTCCCGGCTACGATCGCCACTTTGGCATTACCGCCGACTTGGGTATCGAGAACGTTCCCGTCGCGATGACCGACAACGGCCCCGATATGGACGAGATCGAGCGCCTCGTTGCCGCCGACGATTCCATCAAGGGCATCTGGTGCGTGCCCAAGTATTCCAACCCCACGGGTATCACCTTTAGCGAGGACACCGTGCGCCGCCTGGTCGAGATGCACACGGCCGCGCCCGATTTCCGCATCTTCTGGGACAACGCCTACTGCGTGCACGACCTGTACGACGAGACCGACGAGCTCGCCAACATCTTTGATCTTGCCCGCGCGGCGGGCACCGAGGACCGCGTGGTGGCATTCGCCTCGACGTCCAAGATCACCTTCCCGGGTGCCGGTATCGGCTTTATCGGTGCGAGCCCCGCGGTTATCGCGGAGTTCTCCAAGCGCCTGAAGGCCGGCCTCATCAGTGCCGACAAGCTCAACCAGCTGCGTCACGTGCGCTTCCTTCCCACCATCGAGGCGGTCAAGGAGCACATGAAAAAGCATGCCGAGTTCCTGCGCCCGCGCTTTGAGGCTGTCGAGCGCAAGCTCACCGAGGGCTTGGGCGACACGGGCTGCGCCACCTGGACGCACCCCCGCGGCGGCTACTTTGTAAGCTTCGATGGTCCCGAGGGCTCGGCTCAAAAGGTCGCCGCGCTTTGCGCAGACCTGGGCGTTAAGCTCACGCCGGCCGGTGCCACCTGGCCCTATGGCAAGGATCCGCGCGACACCAACATCCGCATCGCGCCGAGCTATCCCACGGTCGAGGACCTGGAGGCCGCGCTCGATGTGCTGGTGCTGGCCGTTAAGCTTGTCGCTGCCGAGCTTGCGCGTGCCGAGCGCGCCTAACGCGCGGCTTCCCGTACTATCCGCACTTTCGATACGTAAAGGAGCGTATACATGGATTTGGGTATTTCCACCAACCCCACGCCAGAGCTCTACACCATTAAGGTAACCGGCGAGATCGATATCTCTAACGCCGATAGCCTGCGCAATGCCATCGACCTGGCGCTCGAGCAGCCCACTGAGGCCGTTGAGCTCGATTTTGCCCAGGTGAGCTACATCGATTCGACGGGCATTGGCGTGCTCGTGGGCGCCGCGCACCACGCGGTCGACCACGGTAAGCGCTTTAGCTGCACTAATGTGCAGCCCCCGGTGATGCGCGTGGTTCAGCTGTTGGGTGTCGATCAGGAGATTTCAATCACCGCTGCATAATCTTTGCCCCCAAAAGGGCGTGCCGTTTGGCATATGTTTGTGATGCGCTCGGACGTTTTGGCGTCCGGGCGCTATACTTGACCGAATGAATAGACGAGTTCCGGCCGAATGGCGCGGTGCGGGCTCGACTCACATCGAGCCTTGGAGGTATGTGTGTTTGGTATTGGAGAGGGTGAGCTCGCGATCATCGTGGTCTTCGGCTTTTTGCTGTTTGGCCCGGATAAGCTCCCGCAGATGGGCCGCACGATCGGCCGTGC
>DBFAZJ010000057.1:0-16876 GCA_048244295.1 Collinsella sp. | reverse complement strand
CGGCACCGCTTGAGACGGCGCTCGCATCCAGGGGGATTGGCGTTACGGTCTATGCCGAAACGCGTGCAAACCCCACGGTTTCAAACGTGGAAGAAGCGGCGTCCCTGTATCGAGAGAGCACCTGCCAGGCCATTATCGGTTTTGGCGGAGGATCGGCCATGGACTGCGCCAAGGGCGTGGGTGCACGCATCACGCAGCCAGGCAAGCCCATCAACAAGATGCGCGGCCTGCTGCGGATTCATCGTCGCCTGCCGCTGCTTATCGCCGTTCCCACTACGGCAGGCACGGGAAGCGAGGTCACGCTCGCGGCGGTTATCACCGATGACGAGACGCACTACAAGTACCCCATTAACGACTTTGTGCTTATCCCGCGCTTTGCGGTGCACGACCCCGAGTTTACGCGCGGTCTGCCCGCCTCCATTACGGGGCAGACGGGTATGGACGCCCTGACGCATGCTGTCGAGGCCTTTATCGGGCGAAGCACCACGCCCTATACGCGCAAGATGGCGCGACAGGCGGTGCAGCTCATCCACGATAATTTGCTCGAGGCCTATGAGCATGGCGACGACATGCGTGCGCGTCGCAATATGCTTTCGGCGGCGTATAAGGCGGGTGTTGCCTTTACGCGCTCCTATGTCGGATACGTTCATGCCGTCGCACACAGCTTGGGCGGGCGTTATGGGATTCCGCACGGCTTGGCCAACGCCATCATCCTGCCGCATATGCTTCGCGCCTATGGTGACGCCGCCGCCCCCAAGCTTGCCGATCTTGCTCGCATGGCGGGCATTGCGCCGGCTACCGCGCGGGACAGTCTTGCGGCCGAGGCCTTTATCGATTGGGTCGACCGCATGAACGAGGCCTTGGGAATCCCCAAATACGTCTCGGGTATTCGCCGCTTCGACATTCCCGAGATGGCGGCGCATGCCGATGCTGAGGCCAATCCCCTGTACCCCGTTCCACTTTTGATGGACCGTTTGGAGCTCGAGCGTATGTATGAGGTCGTCGCGGGTGGTATGTTTGAGGACGAGAACTAGGAGGTTGCCATGAACACCGAGGAAATTGCGCGCATCGTCGGCGATCAGCGCGCCTACTTTAAGACGCACGCCACGTTTGATGTCGATGCTCGACGTCGCGCGCTCGCGAGTTTACGCGATGCGGTGCGGGCCCACGAGGCCGATATTGCCCATGCGCTCAAGACCGATTTGGGAAAGTCGCATGACGAGGCCTATATGTGCGAGATCGGCACGTCACTTTCCGAGATTCGTCATCAGATCGCTCATGTGACTCGATGGAGTCGTCCGCGCCTGCGTCCGTGCGACCTCGCTAACGCCGTGAGCGTGTGCAAGACGCAAGCCGTGCCCTATGGCGTCACGCTGATCATGGCGCCTTGGAACTACCCGTTTTTGCTGACGCTCGAGCCACTCGCCGGTGCCCTTGCCGCGGGCAATACTGTGGTCATCAAGCCGAGCGCCTATGCTCCGGCATCGAGCGCGGTGCTCAAGCAAATCTGTGAAGAAGCATTTGATCCGCGCCTGGTGACGGTTGTCGAGGGCGGGCGCGCCGAAAACGAGGCGCTGCTCGACGAGCGCTGGGACAAGATCTTCTTTACCGGTAGCGTTCCGGTCGGCAAGCTCGTCATGGAGCGCGCAAGTAAAAACCTTACGCCCGTGACGCTTGAGCTGGGCGGAAAGAGCCCCTGCATCGTGGATGCGACGGCAAACTTGAAGGTCGCGGCGCGGCGTATCGCCTTTGGTAAATGGCTCAACGTGGGGCAGACCTGCGTGGCGCCCGACTACCTGCTGGTCGATGCACGCGTGCACGACGAGCTGCTGGGCCTCATCAAGGAAGAGGTCCGCCGCATGTTTGGCGACCATCCACTCGATAACGAGGACTACGGGCATATCGTCAACGCCAAGCATTTTGCGCGCGTGCGTGGGCTGATCGATCCCGACAAGGTCGTGCTTGGAGGTACCGCGCGCGAGGCTTCGCTCAAGATCGAGCCGACGATTTTGGATGGCGTGGCCCCCGATGACGCCGTGATGCAGGAGGAGATCTTCGGTCCCATCTTGCCGGTGCTGACGTTTGAGAGCCTAGACGAGGCCGAAGCGTTTATTACGGATCGTCCGACGCCGCTGGCCCTGTATATCTTTAGCCAGGACCGTGCGGTTCAGCAACGCTTTGTACGCTACGTGCCCTTTGGCGGCGGCTGCGTCAACGACACCATCATGCATTTGGCCACGAGCCATATGGGCTTTGGCGGCATGGGCGCGAGCGGTATGGGACAGTACCATGGCCACGAGAGCTTCGATACGTTTAGCCACAAGAAGAGCATCGTGAACAAGGCAACGTGGCTGGACGTGCCATTCCGCTATGCCCCTTATGCAAGCTGGAAGCACAAGTTCGTGCGCATGTTTGTGCATTAGAATCAGATAAGGATGAATTTATGTCCGCACGGGCCCGTAGACTTCTCGATAAGGTCAAACGCTGGTTTATCCGGCCGTTAGAGGAGTTGCCATGTACGAGCCTTCACGTGTTCTTCTGTCGTTTCATATCGCAGGATTTCAATATGCCGACGGTGCTTTGGTCCTAGGTGATCTTAAAGCGGGCGATAAACTGACGCTGTGTGCCGAGCACGATAATCCCCATGATCCCGAGGCGGTTGCGATCTATTACGGCAAGACCAAACTTGGCTATGTTCCGGGAAACGAGGTCGGCCCGCTGTCCTTGATGATGTATTACGGCCATGAGGACGTATTTGAGGCCCGCGTGCAACAGGTTGCCCCCGAGCGCAGCCCGTGGCATCAGGTGCGTGTTGGACTCTACGTGGTGGATGCTCGCTAATCGGTAAGGGAGACTGCCATGTTTGATGACGACGACCAGTTCGATCTGACAGACGATCCGTTTGGGTGGGATATGCTACTCGATGACGATGAGTTGGAGCGGGATCGTAAGAAGCGGCAGGATAAGAATGCCCAGGGTGACGCTTCGAAAAAGCAAGACAAGCGCCGCCGCGGACTGTTCGGCGGGTTCTTTGGATAACCGCCGCATCGCTGCGTCTGTATACTTAGCACGAGTTGAACACGTTGCGAAATGAGGGCATAGACGATGATGTGGTTTACCGCCGACCTGCACCTGGGCGATACGAATATCTTGCACGATATGAATCGGCCGTTTGATTCGGTCGAGGAGATGAACCGCAAGGTCATCGATGCCATCAATGAGTGCGTGGCTGCGGACGACCGCCTCTATATCCTAGGTGACTTTACCTATCGTTTGCCCCTGGCGGAGGCGGTGCGCCTGCGCGATCGTATCGAATGCAAGAATGTGACGCTCATCCGTGGTAACCATGACGGCGATTGGGAAGATCCCGACGTGCCGCATATTTGGGAAGACGTGCGTGATTATCTGGAGATTGCCCCCGGCTATGCCAAGGGCCATCGTCTGGTTATGAGCCACTACCCCATGCTCAGCTGGAACGGCAAGGCGCGCGGCGCCATCATGCTACACGGGCATATCCACAGCAGGGGAGACCGCACCAACGCGCGCAACCGCGATCGCGAACGTCCCATCTACCGCTACGATGTGGGTCTCGACGCCAATGACTACAAACCCGTAAGCCGTGATCAAATCCTTGACTTCTTTGGACTGTAATTCTCGAACCGCCACACAAACCACCAAAAAAGGGACAGGCACCTTTGTGATGGTTCTGGCTCCGTTGCCATTATGGCGGCGGCGCCTTCTTTGTCCGTGCGGCGCGGTAGAGTGTAGGCGGTTGAAATTTGCGTCCATCGAGGAGCTGCTATGAACGAGATCAAGTGCCCGCATTGCGGCGAAGTTTTTAAGGTCGATGCGTCCGGTTATGCGGATATCGTCAAACAAGTGCGCGATGCTGAGTTCTCGCGCGACCTGGATGAGCGTGTGAAGGCAGTCCAGCGCGAGGGCGAGCAGGCGCTGGAGCTTGAACGCTCACGTTCGACGGCCGCCTTGCAAAAGGCAGAGTCTCAGCGCAACGCTCAGCTTGTCGAGCAGAAGAACGCTGCGGCTCAGAAGTTGGCACAAGAGGTTGCCAAGCGCGATGCTGAGCTTGCCGAGCTGCGCGCCAAGCTCGAGGGCGCTGCCGCAGAGCGTGAGGGTGCAAGCCAGCGTGCAGCGGTTGAGGCCCGTGCCGATGCTCAAAAGGAGAATGCTGAGCTTCAGCGCGAGATCGACAATTTGCGTGCGCAGCTGGGACGCAAAGATGACGAAGCCAAGCTTGCCGAGTCGGCGGTGCGCAACGCTGCTCAAAACGATTTAGCTGCACGTGATGCTCAGATTGCCGAGCTGCAGGCCAGGCTTGCCGCGGCGGACAAGGCCCAGGAGATGGCGCTTGCCGCTGCCGCGGCAGAGTCGCAGCGTGAGCTCGATGCCGCTCGCAGCGAGGCCGAGCGCGTGCTTGCTGACTACCGCGCGACGGTGCAGGAGAAGTTTTCCGCCGCAAAGGCTCAGTCCGAACAAGAGGCCGAGGGCCTGCGTGCCCAGCTGCGCGAGCAGGAGCTGATGGCAAAAATGAACCTGTCGGAGGCAGTCGCCGCGGCGGAGCGAGAGCGCGATGAAGCACGTGCCAAGCTGACGAGCGAGCTGGCAGTGCGCGATTCTCGCGAGGAACAGGCCAAGGCGGCACACGAGCTCGAGCTTGCGCAGGCCAAGCGCGCGAGCGATGACCTGATTCGCTACAAGGATGAAGAGATTGAGCGCCTTAAGGACATGAAGGTCCGCCTGTCCACCAAGATGGTGGGCGAGTCGCTCGAACAGCATTGCGAGACCGAGTTCAATCGCCTGCGCATGACGGCGTTTCCCAATGCATACTTCGAGAAAGATAACGATGCATCCGAGGGCACCAAGGGCGATTTTATCTTCCGCGAGTGCGACGCGAGCGGTAACGAGGTCATCTCGATCATGTTCGAGATGAAAAACGAGAACGACGAGACCGCGACCAAGCACAAGAACGAGGATTTCTTTAAGAAGCTCGACCACGATCGCCGCCAGAAAGGCTGTGAGTACGCGGTACTCTGCACGCTGCTCGAGCCCGAGAGCGAGCTTTACAACGCGGGAATCGTGGATGTGAGCTACCGCTACGAGAAGATGTACGTGATCCGCCCACAATTCTTCATTCCCATGATTACGCTGCTGCGCAACGCCGCCATGGGTTCGCTGCGCTATAAGCAGGAGCTGGCGGAGTACAAGCAGCAGAATATTGACGTCACGAACTTCGAAGCCAAGATGGAGAAGTTCAAGGACGGCTTCTCGCGCAACTACAACCTGGCGAGCAAGCAGTTCGAGTCGGCGATCAAGGAGATCGATGCCGCCATTAAGCAGCTCGAGAAAACCAAGGACGACCTGCGTCGCAGTACCGAGAATCTGCGTCTGGCCCACAACAAGGCCGATGAGCTCACCATTCGCAAGCTCACGTGGGGCAACAAGACCATGAAGGCGGCGTTTGACGAGGCGCGCGGGGCTGCGTCAGAGACAAACGATGAGCCAGCCGAGGCGGGATCGTATGAGATCGAGGATGCCGAGTAAGGTATAGCGGATAGTGCAAAAGCGGGGCCGCTGGCGAAATTGCCAACGGCCCCGCTTATTTCGTTCCATTATGTTCGGCTAGTCCTCGAGCAGGTTCTCGATAAAGCCGACGCGGTAGTTTTTGAAAATGACCTCGCCACCGTCTTGCGTGGCGTCCAGATCGACATCGCCCATGATGCCAAAGTCGTGGTCGCCATCCTCGTCGGCAAAGATCTGGTGCACGTGCCATACGTGCGCGGTCTTCTCGTCGGACTCGTCGATGGAAAACATCGCGGCGCTGCGGGCATCTCCGTCGGTGAGGATTTCCTCGTGCTGCTCGTGGTAAGCGTCGAGTGCTTTTTGCCAGCGGATCTCGCTCATGCCCCAGTTGTCGTCGAGCTCGCCCAGGTCGCGAACGTGCTCGCGGGCGGCAAGGGTCACGCGACGGAAGAGCGCGTTGCGCACCAACAGCGTGCAGCCGCGACGGTCCGCCACGACCTCGTCGATGCCCTGCGGCGGCGCAGCATCGAGGGCTGCCGGGTTGCCGGCGTTCTCCCACTCGTCCACCAGGCTCGAGTCCACCGAGCGCACCACAAAGCCCAGCCACGAGATAATGTCGCGCAGGCGCTCGTCGCGCTTCTCGATGGGTACGGTGCGGTCGAGCGAACGGTAGGCCTCTGCCAGGTAGCGCAGTAAAATGCCCTCGGAACGGGCGATGCCGAGCTTTTGAATGTAGCCCTTAAAATCGCTCGCGCTTTCTAGCATATCGCGCAGGACGCTCTTGGGCGAGAGCTGGTAGTCGTTGGCCCAAGGTACTTCCTGGCAGTACTTGTCGAAGGCGGCATCGAGCAAGTCCTCGAGCGGCTTTTCGTAGGTGACATCCTGGATGCGCTCCAGGCGTTCTTCATATTCGACGCCGTCAGCCTTCATCTCGGCCATGGCGCGATCGCGTGCGGCGCGCTCCTGTGCACGCAGCACCTGCTTGGGGTCCTCGAGCGTAGCCTCGACCATCGAGATCAGATCCATGGTATAGGTCTCACTCTCGGGGTCGAGCAGCTCCAGGGCGGCAAGCAAAAACGGCGAGAGCGGCTGATCGAGCGCAAAGTCCTCGGGCAGGTCGACCGTCAGCGCGTAGTCGATGTCCGGCTCGGCGTCAGCCGGAGCGTCGGGCGCGGGCGGCACCTCGGTGCGAACGACGACGCCGGAATCGATGAGCGTGGCGAAGATTTCGTCGGCGCGAACCTCGAGCTTAGCCTTTTCCTCGGGAGCCTGCAGGCTCGTCTCGATGAGGTCGTGTACGCGGGCTCGAGCATCGCCGCCCTGCTCGACCACGCTAATCACCATGGAGTGCGTGATGCGCAGGCGCGGCTTGAGCGTTTCGGGCTGCGTCTCGATCAGGCGCTCAAAGGTCTGCTTGTTCCAGGTGACAAAGCCCTCTGGGGCCTTCTTCTTTTTAATCTTGCGGAGCTTCTTGGGGTCGTCGCCCGCCTTGGCCATGAGTTTGGCGTTCTCGATCTCGTGCTCCGGGGCCTCGGCGATGACCATGCCCTCGGTGTCAAAGCCCGAGCGACCGGCGCGACCAGCGATCTGATGGAACTCACGGGCGCGCAGGCGACGCATCTTATAGCCGTCGAACTTGGTGAGCGCGGTGAGTACCACGGTGTGGATGGGCACGTTGATGCCGACGCCGAGTGTGTCGGTGCCGCAGATGACGGGCAGCAGGCCCTGCTGCGCCAGGCGCTCGACCAGGAGGCGATAGCGCGGCAGCATACCGGCGTGGTGCACGCCGACGCCGCAGCCGAGCAAGCGCTTGAGGATCTTGCCGAAGGCCGTGGAGAAGCTCGTGCCCTTGGCCGCCTCCTTGATGGCTTCGCGCTGCTCTTTGCTGGCAATGCCGAAATTGGCGAGCGACTGCGCCGTCGCAAGGGCGGCATCCTGGCTAAAGTGCACGATATAGAGCGGGGCCTCGCCGCGGCGCATGGCGAGCTCGACGGTGCCCTCGAGGGAGGTCGTCACATAGTCGTAGCTCAGCGGCACGGGACGCGGGGCATCGACAACCAAATCGCAAGCAGCGCCGGTGTGCTCCTCGAGAGAGGCGGCGATGGCGGTGACATCGCCGAGCGTGGCGCTCATGAGCATAAACTGCGTGTGGGGCAGGGTGAGCAGCGGTACCTGCCAGGCCCAGCCGCGGTCGGGGTCGGCAAAGTAGTGGAACTCATCCATGGCGACGCAGCCCACGTCGGCGTCCTCACCCTCGCGCAGTGCATCGTTGGCAAGGATCTCTGCCGTGCAGCAGATGACGGGCGCTTTGGTGTTGATATGCGTATCGCCGGTGATCATACCGACGTTATCGCGGCCGAGCACCTGCACAAGGTCGAAGAACTTTTCGCTGACCAGGGCCTTGATGGGGGCCGTGTAATAGCAACGTTTGCCCTGCGCCATGCCCATAAAGAGCATGCCCAGCGCGACGAGCGATTTACCCGATCCGGTCGGTGTTCCCAAAATGACGTGATCGCCGGCAGCCAGGTCCATGAGGGCCTCTTCTTGGTGATCCCACAGTTCAATGCCGCGATCGCTCGTCCATTCAAAGAAGCGTTCGAAGGCTTGATCGGGCGTGAGCCATGGTTCGGGCTCGCTGCCGTCCTCGGGCTCCCACCAGGTGGGGGAGAGCGCGCCGAGCGAGCCAAACTCGGCTTCGGTTCCCGTGCCGCCCGAGAATGAGCTGGCGGCGCCGGCGCCGGAGACGGTGTCTGTCGTGGTCTGTGCCATGTGTTTGCTTTCTCTCGCGATTGTCCGCCAACTATTATGGCGTAGCGGCGGCGCGGGGTGCCAGCGCGCGAGAAAATGCAGGAAATGGGCGCGTGGTACTAGCGTTCCTGAGGCAGGCGCTTCTTACCCTTGCGGGCGCGGTTTTTAAAGTTCTCGACGGCCTCTTCCATGCCGAGAGGCACGTAGGTGAGCTCATCGAGGTTGTCGGGCAGGTAGCAGGCAAGACTTTGCTCCTGCATGCGGCCCGCCGCGAGCTGTTCATCGCTGGGCTGCGTGCCGGGTGTGGCGCAGATGCCATAGACAGCGGCGCCCATTTCGCGCGTGCGGCATTCATATTCGGTCTCGGGATGCTCGGGATGGTCGCGGCGAACGTCGTCACTTATCCAAAGTGTGTCGTAGCCGGCCGCGGCAAACTGCCCCAGGGCGTAGTCGCGCAATGGCTTGCTGTCGGTTCGCAGTGTGACGGTGGCGCCGGCTGCAAAGAGCGGGCGGTAGAGCATCAAATTCTCGACATGGACGAGTCGTTTTTTGGCGTACTTGGCCTTGGGCTGCGGCGTGGGAAAGTTGATGGTGATGGCATCGAGCTCGCCTGCGGCAAACAGCTGCGGCAGCGATGCGGCGCCTCGGGGCAGGACGAGTGCGTTGGTCAGTTCCTGCTCGCAGATTTTCTGCGCGGCATAGGCGATGCAGATGGGCTCTTGGTCCATGCCGATAAAGAGCGTGTTTGGCTCGTGGACCGCGCGCTCTACAAGGTACGTTCCCTTGCCACAGCCAAGATCCAGGTGAAGGCGTTCGAAGGGCTTGCTGCCTGCGGGCGCACACGCTTCGCGCCAATCTCCGGCATATGCCTCGGGGTTCGTCTCAATCGCATCGGCGTAGCGCTCCAGGCGCTCCTCGAGCACAAAGTTCTTAGGCGTGCGAACGTGGACGGCTCCCATGAGGCTCCTTGGTCATAAGTATGGAACGTATAGCTGCACGTTCCGTCAATGGGTTGAAAAAGGGCGGGCATAGTTTGCCCGAAAGATGCAGTGCGGTCCGGCGGCGAGTCGCCGATACCTACAGACGCTTGAGGATTACATAGCGGTTGAGCTCGCCGCTGCGACCATCGGCATGGAAGCGTTCAAGCTCGCGCACGGGGACCTCGCCGCTCTTGTAGAACGTACGCACGCCGCGCACCAGGTCGGTGATCTGCTGATCGTCAAAGTGATGACAATAGCGGTAGGCGTGGCGGTCGTTTTGCCAGCCAATGAGGTGGTCACCGGCTTCAAACTGCGCGGAATCGTAACCCTCAAACGGCGGGGTGAGCTCGGCGCGGGCCTCGGCGCGAACGGCCTTGCGCGCCATGCGCTCGTCGTTCATAAACTCCCAAAAGCTGATGGCGATGATGCCGTCCGGGCGCGTTTGGCGCACCAAGGCATCAAGTACGCGTACGCGGTACTCGCACGATGGCACGTGGTGCATAAAGCCAAAGCAGACCGAGATGTCGGCGAGCGGGGCGTCGAAAAGCACGTCGGGTGTCTCGGCGGGGTTGAGCTTCATAAGGGCGTCGAGCACGTCGAGTTCCTGGAAGTGCAGGTTGGGAATGCGCAGGGCGTGACCGTGCGCATCGATAGCCAAATCCTGACACGAGTCAACACCATAGAACTCAAACGGGCAGCTGGCATCTGCCGAGGGGTTTGCGCCGTCGACGCCCTTGGCGGCAAGTGCGCCGCCGGCGGCAAAGTTCTCGAATCGCATATTGCCGCAGGCAAGATCGAAGACGCGGACGGGATGCTCGATCGTGGCGACGTCGAGCTGTTCGAGCGCAATGTCCATGGTGCGCACCCAGCCGGGCCACGGGGCCTGGCGCGTATCGGAAAAGGAGGCGGAGTGCTCGCGATAGAACGTATTGTTGAGCTGGATGAGCGATGAGGCGAAATCGCGGTTCACGGCGCGGGACTCCCTCCGTTGGCGGTGCGGAATAAACAGTACGACCATACTACCGTTAACGCCGCAACGGGGACAACCGAGCTGCGGGTCATTGCTTTGTTTGGACACATTTCCGCAGCTCATATGCACCCGCAACCGCCGGTTGTCAAAAATCTCACTAGAATAGGTGGCATGATTTTGGCGGTGGCGGATAGATTTTTAACTGTGCAAGGCGCCTTAAGAACAAAAACGGTCCGGCGGCACGGCTGGCATCACATAGGAGGAACCATGAATGTAGAAACTGCACAGCGGCTCGCCGACCTTCGTCGCAGCAAGGGCTTTAGCCAAGAAGGGCTGGCACGAAAGCTGGGACTGTCGCGCCAGGCGGTCAGTAAATGGGAGCGCGCGGAGAGCTCGCCCGATACCGAGAACCTGATCTCGCTCGCCAAGCTCTACGGTGTGAGTCTGGACGAGCTGCTCAATCCGAGCGATGAGATCGAGGACGATATCGAGTTTGAGAATGAGGACCGCGCCCGTCAGCGCGAGGCCGAGGCTGCAGAGCGCGCCCGTACCCATGAGGCGGCGGCACGCGCTACCGAGGCGGCAACACAGGCGAGTGATGCTGCGGCCAAGGCGGCACAAGCGGCAAGCTGGAGTGCGCAGGCCGCCAATGCTGCTACGGCGCAGGTGACGAGTGGCGGCGCGGTTGGCTCGACTCCGGTGAAGGGGCCGTTCCAGTCGTTCCCGTATTGGGCCGTGTGCTGGCTGCTGTTCTTTTTGCTGATGTTCGTGTTTGGTGCCGGCCCCTTTGCCGCGCTGATCTTCTTCACGATTCCCATCTATCACTGGGTGGCGCGTGCGCTCGATGGTGATTGGGCACGCGGGGATATTCAGGTTGGTCCGGCACCGGTGGCGGCTAGGGCTCGGAATGTTTCCGCTTCGGTTGATACTGACGTGGCTACCGCGACTACCGCTGAGCCGATTGCCAAAGAGGGTGATGAATGATGAAGCTTTCACATGAATCCAAGGTACGCTTGGGCGTTGGCATCGGAGCGTTTGTGCTCATCATTGGGCTTGTCTTTGGCATTTCGCGGCTATTGGCTCACTCCGATATGGTGCGTACGACCGGTATTCTATCTGGCAATTTGTCTGATTTTGACGATATGTTTGACGACGATGATCTCTTGGATAGCGGTAACTATTCCGCTCGGCCTCAGCAGCTTTCGAGCACGACTTTTGATGCCGATGAGTTCCGCTACCTCGATTTCGATATCAATGCGGCTTCGGTGGACGTCAAGGTTGTTGATGGCAACAAGGCTCGCGTTATCGAGCGGGGGCGCGTTGCCGAGGGTATGGATGCCTCCAAGGCCGCGACGCAAAACATCGCATCCGTCGAGGACTCGACGCTCAAGGTTTCCCAGTTTGGAAGTGACGACGGTAAGGCAATCGATCGCTCAGTTACGGTCGAGCTGCCGCGCCGTGTTGCCGAACATCTGAAGGGAGTCAACGCGCACGTGGGCTCGGGTGATCTGCAGATTGCCGGTGTCATCTGTGATGGTTTCGACCTTTTCCTGGGTGCGGGAGATGTAGAGTTTACGGGCAGCGTGACTGATGCGCTCAGCGCTGAGGTCGGTTCGGGCGATGTGACGTTCGAGTTTTACCAGGCCCCCACGAAGTCGATGGACGTGAGTGTGGGCTCGGGCGATGTGGAGATGACGGTTCCGAACTCGACGGGCTTTAAGGCGAGCCTCACCTTGGGCAGCGGCGACTTCGAGAGCGATTTCCTTCCGCTTGGCTACGACGGCGAGACCATTTTGAATCTTGAATTCGATAACGGTGACAAGTCTGCCACGTATCGTTTTGAAGTCGATTCGGGTGACATGTCGTTTGATTCAGAGTGACGGGTGGTTATCGAAGACTTATAAACCATAGACGCGCTGTTTGATGAAGGCGCCGAAGCCGAGATTGGCTCCGGCGCCTTTGCCTTTACAATGGGGTCATGGAACAGATTATCTTGAACATACTCGAGGCTCTGCGTCGCGGCGAGACCGTGGACGACAAGGCACTCGTCAAACTGATACATGCCGAGGCGCGCCGTGAGGGTGCCGACAAGCGCGATTTGGCCAAGCGTCGCCTGCTGCCGTTTTACCAGCGGGTGAAGCGCGAGGAGCCGGCTCGTTGGACGGCATGGAATGTCGACGCCGAGCTAGAGCGTCAACTGCTGCAGGTGCTACGCATGAAGCCTCGTCGCACGGCTTCGGGCGTGGCGACCATTACCGTCATCACCAAGCCCTGGCCGTGCTCGGGCGATTGCCTGTTTTGCCCCAACGACCTGCGCATGCCCAAAAGCTATTTACATGCTGAGCCCGCGTGCGCCCGTGCGGAGCAAAACTGCTTCGATCCGTATCTGCAGGTGAGTGCCCGTTTGACGGCGCTTTCGCAGATGGGACATGCGACCGATAAGATCGAGCTCATTGTGCTTGGCGGTACCTGGAGCGACTATCCGGAAGGCTATCAGACATGGTTTATGTCGGAGCTCTTCCGTGCGCTCAATGACGATGCCGTCGCCGGCGTGGCGGCAAACCCCATGTTGGCGCGTCCGGGCATCAGCCGTGCCGAGGCAGGGCGCCTGCTCGATGACGCTCCCGCCGATGCGCTGCCGCCGGTGGTGGCGGAACGTCGCGAGCGCTATCGGGCTGCCGGCATTGCGACAGACGAGGCCGAGCTTGCTGCCGGCGTTGTCGACGAACAGGAGCGTGTGGATGCTGCCGTGGGCGGCTATAACCGCGCGGTGCGTCGTCTGTACGGCCCCGGCACGCCGTGGGGCGAGGTCGCCGAGTGGCAGACGGCCACGATGGAGGAGCTTGAGCGCCAACAGCGCATCAACGAGACGGCGAAGCATCGCGTGGTGGGGCTCGTTATCGAGACGCGTCCCGATGCCGTGGCGCCACAGGCCCTCACGCTCATCCGCCGCCTGGGTTGCACCAAGATTCAGATGGGCATCCAGAGCCTCGACCAGCATTTGCTCGATATCAACGAGCGTCGCATTTCGGTGGCGCAGATCGAGCGGGCGTTTTCGCTTGCGCGCCTGTTTGGCTTTAAGATTCACGCGCATTTTATGCTCAACTTGCTGGGCGCCACGCCCGAAGGGGACAAGCGCGACTACGAGCGCTTTATGACCGAGGGGGCCTTTATGCCCGACGAGGTCAAGGTCTACCCGTGTGCGCTCATCGAGGGCTCGCGTCTGGTGGGCTGCTATGAGCGCGGCGAGTGGCGTCCCTATACCGAGGAAGAGCTGCTCGATGTGTTAGCCGACGACATCGTGGTGACGCCGGCGTTCTGCCGTATCAGTCGCATGATCCGCGACTTTAGTTCCGACGACATTATGGTGGGCAACAAGAAGCCCAACCTGCGTCAGCTCGTCGAGAATCGCTTGGCGGCTCGTGGAGAAGGCGTAGTGGTGCGCGAGATTCGCTATCGCGAGATCAGTACCGCGGGTGCCGACTTGGATGAGCTTTCTCTTGATGAGGAAGTGGCGTACGAGACGCCGGTGACTTACGAGCGCTTTTTGCAGTGGGTGACGCCGCGGGGCAAGATCGCGGGCTTTTTGCGGTTGTCACTGCCCGACCATTCGTTTGTTGCCGCGCATGCGGACGAGTTGCCGACGACGCCGGACGAGGCGATGATTCGCGAGGTACACGTGTATGGCATGGCGGCACGCGTGGGCGACCAGGGCCAGGCGGCGCAGCATCACGGGTTGGGGCGTTTGCTCGTAGAGCGTGCGTGCGAGATTGCCCGGGATGCGGGTTATGCGCGTATCAACGTGATTAGCGCGATTGGCACACGCGAGTACTATCGCCATCTTGGATTTTATGACCATGGCCTTTATCTGCAAAAGGAGCTCTAGATGAACAAGCCGAGTGTTTCTGCCGGCGTCGTTGCCGGCGTTGCTCTGGGGGCCGCGGCGCTTGGTGCGGCCGCTGTCGCTGTTCGTGCTGCCTGTCTGCAGGTTGCGCGAACCCGCAATGGGTTGGCGCGTGTGAAGCGCGTGCACGACGAGGGCGGCGACGAAGTCCGTGTATTGGTGCAAGGTGGCGTCTACCAAAGCGCGAGTTACGTTGGCGATCGTTGGGCGGAGCCCGTCTTTGCGTACTATCGCGCGTTTGACGACGTGTTTGAGGCCGAGGATGCGATGCGCGACGCTTATGGTCACGGTATCAGCCGTATGCTTATGCTGGGCGGCGGCGGGTTTGCCTATCCTAAATTCGCCCTGATGTCGCACGAGGGCTTGCGCATGGACGTTATCGAGTATGACGGAGAGATTACGCGCCTGGCGCGCCGCTGGTTCTACCTAGACGAGCTGGAGCGCGCGGCGGGCGATCGCCTGCGGGTGATAACCGCTGAGGCTCGCTCGTATCTGGGTGTGACGAGCGTGGGCCATCGTCGCTATGACGCGGTCGTGAGCGATTGCTTTGGCGGTGCCGAGCCCGTACGCGAGCTGGCGACGGTTGAGGCGTTGCGTTTAGTGCGGGGCAGCCTAAATGTTGGTGGCGTCTACGTCGCCAATATTGTGAGCGCAAACGAGGGGAGCGACGTGACGTTCCTGCGCGACTGCGCTGCCACGGCACTCGAGGTATTCGCCCATGCCTGGGTGGTCCCGTGCGGCGATGCGGAGTTCGGCGGCGAGGAGAACTACCTGCTCATCGCCAGCGACGGCGACTACGCCTTTGCCGAAGCCGTGCCCTTCGACACCGACTTCCTCGGCACCGTCCTTCACGACAAATAAGTCTCCCCGTCCCAAAAAGACTGGTCTTAGGCGTGGTCGCGCCAGCCGAGAACGCGCTGCTTCATGCCTTCGATGTCGAGCACGCCTTCGGCAAAGCCTTTGCGCACGAGCTCTTCTGGAACGAATTCGTCGTACCGATCAAAGTAAGGCACCTCGCCGGGATAGACGAGGTCGATGGGGTCGAAGTCTTTCTCGGCTTCGGCGGCGAGCACTTCAAAGAACGTCTCCTCGTCGGCCTTCATCTTAAACTGCATAAAGTACGGGCGTGACGGGTCGAGTCCGCGAAGGCCCAACTCAGCGGCGCATTTGATTTTAAGCATGCGCTCGAGTGCTAGGAAGGCGTAGCTACCCAACCAGGGGAAGAGCACCCAGGTGTCGCCACCCAGGTTGATGAGCGGCTTGGTCCCCGCGCCCGAAATCTCGGCGGTATGACGAGCCTGCGCCAAGCGAGCCCGTGCGTTACCCATAAGGTACGGATATGCCGCGTGCTCAGTGAGCGCTTGGCGCATGCGCTCGAGCACATGCGTGTTAATGTCGCCGGGGCAGTCGCCAAAGTAGGCCGGCACCCGGCCTTTGACCTGCGTGGCAAAGACGGTATGGCGCTTCCAGTCCACTTCTTCGACAATCCAGCAATGGCCTGCGATGGCGATGCGCTCACCGGGCGGTGGAGGATTGACGATCGTGCCCAACTCGGCCGACTCGCTGCGAACGGTAAACTCCTCGTTTTCCTGGAACACGGCGTAGAACTTAAAGTTGTTGATGATGCGCTCGCCCGCGAGACCCACGATGAGCCCGCCACCTTCGGTGACCTGGATATGGTCGATCTTAATGAGGTGACGTAGCAGCACACGGTAATCGTCTGCCGAGACACGGTGGAAATAGCTGAGCGTGAGCACGCGCTGGGCAAGTTCGGCCGGCGTGAGCTCGCCGGTGCTGGCGAGGGTCGACATAGTCTGGTGATAGAGCAGGCTGTAGGGGAGTCGATCGAGCTCGGGCGGCTCGACCCACTTTTCTTCGCGATAGAGTTGTACGAGCGCGATACCCTGCAGGAGTTTCCAAGGAATGGTCTCGGGCATCATCGTGCGCGGCTCGGGTTCTTCCTCGCGCATGACAAACCACATCTCGGGTGGAAGGTCGCGACGGCCTGTGCGCCCCATGCGCTGCAAAAAGGAGCTGACGGTAAACGGCGCATCGATCTGAAACGCACGCTCCAGGCGGCCGATATCGATACCGAGCTCCAGCGTAGAGGTGGTGACGGTCGTCTGTGCCTGTTCTTCATCGCGCATGAGCTCCTCGGCCGTCTCGCGCAGCGATGCCGAAAGGTTGCCGTGATGGATTAGAAAGCGGTCGGGCTCGTGTCGACTTTCGCAGTAGCTGCGCAGCATGGAACACACGGCCTCTGCCTCCTCGCGCGAGTTGGCAAAGACCAGGCACTTGCGGCCGCGCGTATGCTCAAAGATATAGCCCATACCGGGGTCGGCGTTGTCGGGCGCCGTGTCGGTGGGGTTGAGAAGTGCCTGCTCGGCCGCTCGTGGGATGTCGACTTCGCCCTCGGGGGCCGAGGAAGTGCGACGGTCTTTGGGAGCGGCCTTGCCCCGCGCCTGCTCGCGACGTTGACGGCGTTCTTCCTGTGCAAGCTGTCCGCTGTGACGCATATCTTGGGCGCCGGCGGGCAGTGCCGCGGATGCCGCCGCCTCGATGCGCTCGCACGCAAGCACTTCGGCCTCTTGAGGTCCCGTGCTCTCGAATCCCCGCTGCTGTGCCTGGGGACCCGAGTTGTAGAAGTGCTCCATGGAGATGCGCCACACGCGGCGCGGTTCCTCAAAGCGGGGGATGATGCAATCGCGTCCTGTTCCCTGTGAGAGAAAGGCGCCC
>DBFAZJ010000056.1:0-12126 GCA_048244295.1 Collinsella sp. | reverse complement strand
GTGCAAAACGGTCGCAACATGCACCCAAACCGCGCCGCGAAGGCGCCGTCAAAGGAGGTCGAAGATGTCGTATCGCGTGTCGACGCAGGTCTACAGCGGACCGTTCGACCTGCTGCTGCAGCTGGTAACCCGCCAAAAAGTAGATATCGGCGCCATCTCTATCAGCGAGGTGGCCGAACAGTACCTTGCCGAGGCCGAGCGCATCGAGGCACTGGACCTGGACGTGGCGAGCGACTTTTTGCTGGTCGCGGCAACCCTTTTGGACATTAAGGCCGCCTCGCTGGTGCCGCAGGAGGCCCCGCGCAAAGCCGACGACGATGACGAGTTCGACGAAGACCTCGAGGAGCTCAGCACGCTTGACGGCGACGCGCTGCGTGAGGTCCTGATCCAGCGCCTGATCGCCTACAAGCAGTTTAAAGGCGCGGCTGCGGCCCTCGGTGCCCGCATGCAGGCCGAAAGCCGCATGCACCCGCGTGTGGCCGGCCCCGATCCTGAGTTCCTTGGCCTTATGCCCGACTACCTGGCCGGCATTACTCTGCGCGGTCTAGCCGTCATCTGCGCCGACCTGGATGGCAAGCGACAGACCTTCCTGCTCGAGGCCGAGCACGTGGCGCCGCATCGCGTACCGCTCGACTTGACCGTGGCCTCAGTCGACCGCTTTACCATGACGCACCAAACCTGCACCTTCCGCGAGCTACTGGACGGCGATGCCACCACCGAGCAGCTCGTCGTCACCTTCCTAGCTATGCTTGAGCTCGCCAAGCGCGGCTCGCTCACGCTGAGCCAGGACGAGATCTTTGGAACCATCCGCATCAACCGCGTCGAGGGCGCCGAGGCCTATGTGCCCGGCGAGGGCCCCGAGCTCACCGAATAGGAGCCGCAACCATGTCAACCCTTTCAACGCTGGAGGCAAACAGCCTCAAAGGCGCCCTCGAGGCGCTCCTGTTGGTGTCGAGCGACCCCGTCAGCGCGCCCGCGCTGGCAAGTGCGCTCGACATCGCCCCCGGCGAGTGCGCGTCGCTGTTGGCCGAGCTTAAGGTTGAGTACGAGGAGGCCAACCGCGGTTTTCAGCTGCGCGAGGTCGCCGGTGGCTGGCGCCTGTTTACACACCCCGCCTACCACGATGTGGTCGAGGCCTATGTGCTGAGCTGGGACACGCAAAAGCTGTCGCAGGCGGCGCTCGAGACCCTGGCCGTGATCGCCTATCACCAGCCCGTCACGCGTGAGGTGGTCAAGGGCATCCGCGGCGTTAACTCCGACGGCGTTATCGCGTCGCTCGTGGACAAGGGCCTGGTGCGCGAGCTCGGCCGCGACCCCGAGCGCGGTCAGGCAATCATCTACGGCACGACCAACGCCTTCTTGGAAAAGTTCGGTCTTCGCTCCACCCGCGACCTGCCCGATCTGGAGCAGTTTGCCCCCGACGAGCAGTCGCGCCAGTTTATCCGCGAGCGCCTGAGCGGTCGCAGCATTCAGTCTACGCTCGAGGAACAGGCCGAGGACCTGGACGAAGAGCGCGAACTGATCGATACCGATGTTGAGGACACCGATGGCGAGGAGCTGCTGGCCGCCAGTGACACCTCGGAGGATATGCATGACGAGGACTAACGATGCAGGAGAGACGCGCATCGCAAGCGCCACGGGCGCCACAATGCCCGCAGGCGACGCACAGCCCGTCTACCCGCACACTATGCGCCTGCAGCGCTTTTTGGCGCGCGCGGGCGTGGCGAGCCGCCGTGGCTCGGAGGACCTGATGACCGCCGGCCGCGTGACCGTCAACGGCCAGATCGCGACCGAGCTGGGCACCAAAGTCGATGTCGACCGCGACCATATCGAGGTCGACGGCATGCCCGTCAAGCTCAACCAGGGCGCCGTGTACCTGATGCTCTATAAGCCGACCGGCTACCTCACCACCATGAGCGATCCACAGGAGCGCCCTTGCGTGGCCGATCTGGTCCCGCGCGACCGCTTTCCGGGGCTCTTTCCGGTGGGTCGTCTTGACCGCGACACCACGGGCCTTCTGCTCTTTACCACCGACGGAGACCTGTCGCAAGACCTACTGCACCCCAGCAAGCACGTCTACAAGACCTACCAGGCGCTGGTGGACGGCGAACTGTCCGACCACGATCTTGCGCCGCTGCGTCGCGGCATCGAGCTCGACGACGGTCTGTGCCAGCCGGCGATCTGCCGTGTCATCAACGCGCGCGAGGCCGAAGAAGTGGCCCCGCAGGGCATCAAGCCAGGCACCACTGCCGTGGAAGTCATCATCCGCGAGGGCCGCAAGAACCAGGTCAAGCGCATGCTGAGCAAGATTCACCACCCGGTGATCCGTCTGCACCGCTGTAACTTTGCCGGCCTGGAGCTCAAGGACGTGGCCAAGGGGTCGTGGCGCGAACTCACCGACCGCGAGGTGCAGATCCTCAAGGCCGGCGGCATCCCGCCTAAGCAGGCCAGCCCCAAGCGCGGCAGCGGCAAGCCCCAGGACACGCCCGCCAGCCGCACGCGTCACCACGGCAGCCACGGCTCCGCGCCCAAGCGCAACACCTACCGCGAGCGTTACACGAGCTAGTCAACCCGCCAAGCCGCAGCGCCCGCGTCCCATACCAGCACGTCAACCACCGAAAGGAAGCATTGCATGATCGTCGCCATCGACGGCCCCGCCGGATCCGGCAAGTCCACCATCGCCAAGGAGATTGCCCGCCAGCTGGGCTTTAACAAGCTCGACACGGGCGCTATGTACCGCGCCGTCACCTTCGCCGCGCTCGACCGCGGCATCGACCTGGACGACGAGGCGGCCATCGACGCCCTCGCCGAGCAGATCGAGATTCGCTTTACCAACGGCACCGGCGAGGACACGCGCCTGACCATCGACGGCAAGGACGCCTCGGCCGCCATCCGCACCCCGCAGGTCGACGCCAACGTGTCCAAGGTCTCGGCCTACCCGGGCGTGCGCGCGGCCATGCTCATCCACCAGCGCCGCGCCGCCGAGGACCGCGACATTGTCGCCGAAGGTCGCGACATCGGCACCGTCGTGTTCCCCAACGCGCAGGTCAAGGTCTTTCTGACCGCCGACCCGCGCGAGCGCGCCCGTCGCCGCGTGCTGCAGCGCCACCAAAACGACGCCCAGCCGCTCACAACCGAGCAGCTCGATGCCGAGGTCGACGAGACCCTCCATGCCCTCAAGCAACGCGATAAGCTCGACAGCAGCCGCGAGGTCGCGCCGCTCGTTCCCGCCGAGGACGCGGTACACGTCGACTCCACCGCCCACACCATCGACGAGGTCGTCTCGATCATCGAGGACCTCATCAACCAAAGGAGGTAGCCCATGCGCCTGTTTAAGCAGACGCCCGAGGATTACTACAACGCCCCCTACGCCGAGTTCCCGGCGCTCATCCGCGGCACCGTCGCCGTGGTCATGGGCATCCTGTGGGTCTTCTCCAAGCTCATGTGGCGCTGGAAGGTCGAGGACGCCGACCTGCTATTCGAGCGCCAGGAAGGCCGCGGCAGCGTGGTCATCTGCAACCACACCTCGATGGCCGAGTTGCTGGCCGTGGAGACGGCGTTGTTCTTTGGCGGCCGACGCATTCGCCCCATTTTTAAGTCCGAGTTTGCCAAGAGCAAGATCGTGCGCTGGGCCTTTAGCCGCGTGGGCGGCATTCCCGTCGAGCGCGGCACCGCCGACATGAAGTGCCTGCGCGCCGCCCAGCATGCGCTGCAGCGCGGCGAGGACGTCTTGATCTTCCCCGAGGGCACGCGCATCCGCTCGCGCGAGATCAAGCCCGAGGTCCACGGCGGCTTTGCGCTTATCGCCCAGATGGGTAAGGCGCCCGTCAACCCGCTCGCCATCTGCGGGTGGTCCGATATTACGCCTGCGGGCAAAAAGATCATGCGCCCCAAAAAGTGCTGGATCCGTGCCGGCAAGGCCATCTCGCTATCCGATGCACCGGCCGAGCTCAAGCGCAAGGAGCGCCTGGCTTGGTTTGAGTCCGAGGCCATGAGTCGCGTCTACGCCATGCGCGACGACCTATGCGCCGAGCACCCGGGCAGGTTCTAACCATGGACGAGAACGTTATCGGCACCACCGCGACTGCGTCCGGCCAGGACGGCGCGCCCACCATCGAGATCGCAGCCCACGCCGGCACCTGCTACGGCGTGCAGCGCGCGCTCGACATGGCGCTGGCCGCCGCGCCGCAGGCAGGGGAGAGCGCTCAGGTCCACACCCTGGGACCGCTCATCCATAACCCCATAGTGGTGAGCGAGCTCGCCGAGGCTGGCATTGGCTTGGCCGAGAGCCTGGACGACACAACATCGGGCACCGTAATCATCCGCGCTCACGGCGTGGTGCCGCAGGTGATCGATGCGGCTCACGATCGCGGTCTTACCGTGGTCGACGCCACCTGCCCCTACGTGAAAAAGGTCCACGTGGCGGCGGAGCGCCTGGTACGAGAGGGCTATCACGTGGTGGTCGTGGGCGAGCCGGGCCACCCCGAAGTCGAGGGCATCCTGGGCCACGCCGGCGATGATGCGCAGGTCGTAAGCTGTGCCGCCGACGCCGACGAGCTGTCGCTCAAGGGTAAGGTGGGCCTCGTTGTGCAGACCACCCAGACCGCGCAGAACTTGGCCGAGGTCGTGGCTGCCATCACGCCTCGCGTGCAGGAACTGCGTGTGATCAACACCATCTGCGCCGCCACGAGTGAGCGTCAACAGGCCGCCGCCGCACTTGCCAACCGCTGCGACTGCATGGTCGTCGTGGGCGGCAAAAACTCCGGCAACACCCGACGGCTGGCGCAGATCTGCGCGGACGCCTGCGAGCGCACACATCATATCGAGGAGGCAAGCGAGCTCGAGGCCGCATGGTTTGCCAGGACGCGCCACATCGGTATCACCGCCGGCGCCTCCACCCCGCAAGAACACATCGAACGCGCCGTCGCGCGCATCAAGGAGCTTTGCCGCTAATCATGGACCAGACCGTACCCGCATACGCCGCCGAGGTGGCCGATTACGGGCGCAGCCGCGACCCCGAGCCGGGTGAGGGCGCGCTCGTAAAGAGCGTGCGTCCCGAATCGCCCGCGTGGGATGTGGGTATCGAGCCGGGAATGCGCGTGCTTACGGTCAACGGTGAGGCGCTCACCGACATGATCGTGTGGCTCTGGGAGGCCGACGACGACACCGTCGAGTTGGAAGTTTTCGACCCGCGCGATAACAGCGTTACCCCCGTCGAGCTCGACCGCTTCCCGGGAGAGGACTGGGGCCTTGAGTTCGATGGCCCCATCTTCGACGGCATGCGAACCTGCGTGAACGCCTGCGTGTTCTGCTTTATGACCATGCTGCCCAAGGGCGGCCGCTCAACGCTCTATATTCGCGATGACGACTACCGCCTGAGCTTTTTGCAGGGCAACTTTGTCACGCTCACGAACATCACCGACGAAGATGTTCAAAACGTCATCCAGCGCAACATGAGCCCCATGAACGTGTCAGTCCACGCCGTGAGCCCCGACGTCCGCCGCCGCATGATGGGCCGCAACGCCCAGCGCGGCATGGATGTGCTCGAGGCCATCATGGCCGCGGGCATCGAGATTCACGCTCAGATTGTGTTGTGTCCCGGCATGAACGACGGCGACGAGCTGGAAAAGACCCTGCGTTACTGCGAGGAGCACGAGCAGATCACGAGCCTGGGCATCGTGCCGCTGGGCTTTACCAAGCACCAGAACCGATTTACCTGGTCATACAGCGACAAACCTGAGCTGGCGCGCGAGACCATTGACATGATCCGTCCCTACCAGGATCGAGCCTACGAGCGCTTTGGCCGCCACACCTTCCAGATGAGCGACGAGTTCTATCTGGACGCCGGCATCGATCCTCCCGAGGCGGACTTTTACGACGGCTACCCGCAGTACTACGACGGCATCGGCATGATCCGCTCGTATCTGGACGAGACTGACGACGTGCTTGCCGCCGACGCCGAGCGTCTGGCCCGCGTCCGCGCTGGCATCGCCGAGCGCAACCAGCGCCTCCTGTGCCTTTCCGGCGCCAGCGCGCGCGATACGGTGGCGCGTTTTGTGGAATCGCCACACGGCCTTGCCGGCACCGTCAGGGCCATCAAAAACCGCTACTTTGGTGGCAACGTGGACGTAACCGGCCTCATCGTCGCCTGCGACATTCTGGAGCAGCTGCCGCAGGACCTGTCGGGGGTTATGCTCTTTGTGCCTAAGCTCATGTTCAACGCTGACGGCATGACGCTTGACGAGTATCATCGTGACGATTTACTCGCAAGCCTTACCAGTCGCGGCGCCGAGGTTCATGTGGTGTCGACCATGCCGCATGAGCTGCTCGATACCCTGGAGCATATCCTTGGCATTGTGCCTGCCGACTCTACTAATTCCGCTGACCCTACCCATTAAAGGAGTGCAGATGAAACCTATCGTCGCCGTCGTCGGACGCCCCAACGTGGGCAAGTCCACGCTCGTTAACCGCCTGGCCCAGACCTCGGACGCCATTGTCCACGAGTCTCGCGGCGTCACGCGCGATCGCTCATACCACACGGCCGATTGGAACGGCCGCGAGTTCACCATCGTCGACACGGGCGGCATCGAGCCGCTCAAGAGCGATGACGTCTTCGCCACGTCCATCCGCGACCAGGCCCTTGCCGCCGCCGAGGAAGCCGCCGTCATCCTGTTTGTGGTCGACGGCCGCACCGGCGTCACGGAGGAGGACGAGTCGGTCGCTCGCATGCTCAAGCGCTGCGACAAGCCTGTCTTTCTGCTGGTGAACAAGCTCGACAACCCCGATCGCGAGAACGACAGCATCTGGGAGTTCTATTCGCTCGGCATCGGCGAGCCCACGCCGCTCTCGGCTTTGCATGGCCATGGCACGGGCGACCTGCTCGACGACATCGTGGCCCTGTTGCCCGAGGAGGAGGACGAGGTCGCCGACGAGTTCCCCGATGCGCTCAACGTGGCCATCATCGGCCGCCCCAATGCCGGTAAGTCGTCGCTGTTCAACCGCATCCTGGGCGCCGACCGCTCTATCGTGTCCAACATTGCCGGCACGACGCGCGATGCCATCGACACCGTCGTGGAGCGCAACGGCAAGCACTACCGCATGGTCGACACCGCGGGTATTCGTAAGAAGAGCACCGTGTACGAGAACATCGAGTACTACTCGATGGTCCGCGGCCTGCGCGCCATCGATCGCGCCGACGTGGCGCTGCTCGTCGTCGACGCCTCCGTGGGCGTTACCGAACAGGACCAGAAGGTCATGGGCTTGGCCATCGAGCGCGGCTGTGCCATCGTGGTGCTCCTCAACAAGTGGGACCTGCTCGACGACGACCGCAAGCGCGAAGCCTGCATGGAGACCGTCGACCGCCGTCTGGGCGTCATGGCTCCCTGGGCGCAGTACCTGCGCATCTCGGCCCTCACCGGCCGCAGCGTCGAGAAGATCTGGGCGATGGTCGATGCCGCCGAAAAGACGCGTTCGCAAAAGATTACTACCTCGCGCCTCAACACCTTCCTTACCGACCTGCGCGAATTCGGCCACACCGTGGTGGACGGCAAGCGCCGCCTGCGCATGCATTACGTGACTCAGACGGGCATCAACCCGCCGACGTTCACGTTCTTCGTCAACCACAGCGACCTGGTCAACGACACCTACCAGCGCTACGTGGAGAACCGCATGCGCTCGACCTTCGACTTCGCCGGCACGCCCATTCGACTCTTCTTTAGGAAGAAGGAGCAAAAGGATGCATAATCCGATTCTGCTGACCGCCATCTGCGCCGTGGTCTCGTTCTTTATCGGAGCGATTCCGTTTGGCCTGATCCTGGGCCGCGTGTTCAACCACACCGACATTCGCAAGGCGGGCTCCGGCAACATCGGCACCACCAATGCGCTGCGCGTAGCCGGCCCCAAGGTCGCGGCGCTCACGCTGCTGCTCGACTGCCTTAAAGGCGCCATCTGCGTCCTTATCGCCCGTCCGCTCATCGCGAGCGTGGGCTATGGCTTTCCGCCGAGCATTATGGCTCCCGGTGCTGCCGGCGATTGGATGATCGGCGTCATCTGCCTGGCGGCCGTATGGGGCCACATCTTCTCGCCGTACCTCAACTTCCATGGCGGCAAGGGTATCGCCGTGGGTCTGGGCGTCATCCTCGCCTGGTATTGGCCCATTGGTCTGTCGCTGCTGGGCATGTTTATCGTAGCCGTCGCCATCACCAAGTTTGTGTCGGTGGGCTCGCTTGCCGCCGCCATCGGCCTTCCCATCGCCGCTTGCGCGGTCTTTCCGTACAGCAGCCTGGGACTTAAGTTTTGCATGGCAATGATCGGCATCACCGTGGTGTGGGCCCATCGCGCAAACATCAAAAAGCTCATGACCGGTAAGGAGTCCAAGCTCTCGTTTACCAAGCGCGTCACCGAGCCCGACGATAAGTAGGAGAGAGTCATGAATGTTGCGCTGATTGGCTCAGGCTCCTGGGGAACCGCCATCGCCGGCCTTGCCGCCGCGCGAGCCAAGCGCGTGACCATGTGGGCCCATAGCGAGCAGACGGCCGCCGGCATCAACCGCGAGCACCACAACCCGCGCTATCTGGTGGACTATAAGCTGCCGGATAACGTGATGGCAACGACCGAGCTCGCCCAGGCGCTCGACGGTGCCGATGCGATCATCTTTGCCGTGCCCTCCACGCACTTGCGCGACGTGTGCCATCGGGCAGCGCCGTTTATCGATGTGGAAGCTCCGGTCCTGTGTCTCACCAAGGGCATCGAGCCCGAGTCCGGCCTGCTCATGAGCGAAGTCATTGCCAGCGAGATTGGCAACGAGCGACGTGTGGCAGCCCTCTCGGGCCCCAACCATGCCGAGGAAATTTGCCGCGGCGGACTCTCTGCCGCCGTCATCGCCAGCGAGGATCCGCAGGTAGGGGAGACCTTTAAGGAGCTGCTGCTGTCAACGGCCTTCCGCATCTACCTGTCGCAGGACATGACCGGCGTCGAGGTTTGCGGCGCCATGAAAAACGTCATCGCCATCGTGTGCGGCATCTCCGCCGGCACCGGCGCGGGCGACAACACGCTCGCCCTTATCATGACGCGTGGCCTGGCCGAGATCAGCCGCCTGGTACACGCCCGCGGCGGGCAGGCCATAACCTGCATGGGACTTGCCGGCATGGGCGACCTCATTGCCACCTGCACCTCGGAGCATTCGCGCAACCGCACCTTTGGCTACGAGTTTGCCCACGGAGTGTCGCTCGACGAGTACCAGACGCGCACGCACATGGTGGTCGAGGGCGCCGTTGCGGCCCGCAGCGTCAGCGAGCTCGCCCGTTCACTGGGCGTAGACATTCCGCTCACCTTTGCCGTAGAGCAAACGCTCTACAACGGTGTTACTTTGGATAGGGCGCTCGAGATTCTCACCGACCGCGTCCCATCGCAGGAGTTCTACGGACTCACCGATTAACGCAGAAAGGTTTCTACCATGGGTTCCATCAAAATCGCTCCGTCCGTCCTTTCGGCCGACATGGCCAACCTCAAGGGCGAACTCGACAAGATCTCTGGCGCAGACTACGTGCACTTCGACGTTATGGACGGACACTTTACCGGCAACCTCACCTTTGGCGTCGATATCCTCAAGGCCGTCAAGCGCTCCACCGATGTACCGGTCGACGCGCACCTGATGGTGTCGAACCCCGACGAGACGGTCGATTGGTACGCCGACGCCGGTGCCGACATGATCACCGTGCACTACGAAGCCTCCACGCACCTGCATCGCACGCTCACGCATCTGCAGCAGCGCGGCATCAAGGCCGGCGTGGTGCTCAACCCCGCCACACCCGTCTGCGTGCTCGAGAGCATCATCGACGTTGTCGACATGGTGCTGCTCATGAGCGTGAACCCCGGCTTTGGCGGCCAGAGCTTTATCCCCGGTACCATCGCCAAACTGCACGAGCTCAAGGCCATGTGTGAGCGCCACGGCGTTTCGCCCCTCATCGAGGTCGATGGCGGCATTTCTTCCAAGAACATTGCCGAGGTCGTTAAGGCCGGTGCCGATGTCCTAGTGGCCGGCTCCGCTGTATTTAAGTCCGAAGATCCCGCCGCCGAGGTTGCACTGCTGCAGAAGCTGGGCAATGAGGCCGCACAGGAGGCATAAATCCTTAGGACCGCAGGTCAAAACCGCATACCCGTGAATCTTGACTATGCCGCCTCGACGCCCATGCGCGCCGAGGCGCTCCTTGCGCAGCGAGAGTACGACGACAGCGAGCTTGCGGGCGTCAACCCCAACTCACTGCACTCGCTTGGCCGCAAGGCCGCCGCACGCCTGGAAGTTGCCCGTCGCGAGATCGCCCGCAGCTTTGGCGCTCGCGTCCGCCCGTCCGAGATCGTCCTGACCAACGGCGGCACCGAGGCCAACCAGCTGGCGCTCCTCGGCCTTGCCGAGGGCGCCCGTCAGCACGACCGCAAGCGCAACCGCGTGATCGTATCTGCCATCGAGCACGATTCGATTCTGGACAACCTGCCGCTGCTGCGTGCCGCCGGCTTTACCGTCGATCTGGTGCAGCCCTGCCGTGCGGGTTATATTGAGCCTACCGCGCTCATCGAGCTGCTCGGCGACGACGTCGCGCTCGTGAGCATCATGGCCGCCAACAACGAGACAGGCGTGGTGCAGCCCATCCGCGAGCTAGCCACGGCCGCGCATACCGAGGGCGCCCTGTTCCACACCGACGCCATCCAGGGCTATCTGCACATTCCGCTCGATGCCACCGAGTTGGGCGTCGATGCCATGTCCGTTGCCGCACACAAAATTGGCGGTCCTGTGGCATCCGGCGCGCTCTACGTTAAGACCCGCACGCCGCTGCGCCCCCGCATCTTTGGCGGCGGACAGGAAGCCGGACGTCGCGCCGGCACGCAGGACATGCGCACGCAGCTGGCCTTTGCCGCTGCCGCCCGCACGCTCGCGCCCCATGTGGCCCAGGAGCGCGAGAAGCTGCAAGCCCTTTCCGACAAGCTCTACGCCACGCTTACGGCCCACCCGCGCATTCACGCCACCATGGGCGACTACGCACATGCCGACCGTCTGCCCGGCATGGTATCGATCTATATTGACGGCATGGACTCCGAGGAGCTCATCATCAAGCTCGACGCCGCCGGCTTTGAGGTATCGGCAGGCTCGGCATGCTCGAGCGGCAGCATGGACCCCAGCCACGTTTTGAGCGCGATGGGCATCGGTCGCGAGCAGGCGTTGGGCGCACTGCGCATTTCTTTCGATGACCGCGTGAATCCGACCGATCTGGACGACTTTGCCCAGACGCTACTCTCGATCGTAGGTGCCGCATGATTGTCGCCGAACTCGAGCGCGCCCTACTTGCACGCTATCCCAAGGCGGACGCCGAACCCTGGGACCACGTAGGCTTATCCGTTGGCGACCCCGATGACGAGATCCGCGGCGTTGCCTGCGCGCTTGACGCTACCAGGGACAACGTGCACCGCGCCTTGGCAGCCGGAGCCAACGTGTTGCTCACGCATCATCCCGTCTACATCAAGGCGCCCGAGGCGTTTTGTCCGGCGGATGCGTCGCGTCCCCAGTGCAGCGCTGCACTGTATGAGGCAGCCCGTTGCGGCGTGAGCATCATCTCGCTTCACACCAACCTGGACCGCTCGCACGAGGCACGCGTTCGCCTGAGTGAGTTGCTGGGCGCTGAGCCCATGAGCTCGCTGGAGCATGTGGACGAGCCTGAGCTCACCGGTCTGGGCGCACTCGCGACCCTCCACGACCCCTGCAGCCTGCGCAACCTTGCCGCACGCGCCGCCACGGCCTTCGGAAGTGATCCACGTGTATGGGGTGAAGCCGATCACCCGTGCCGCACCGTTGCCATTTTGGGCGGCTCCTTGGGCGACTTCGGAGAGCTTGCCATCGCCGCCTGTGCGGATGTCATCGTGACGGGCGAGGCGGGCTACCACGTGGCGCAAGACCTTGCCTTGCGCGGGCTGCCAGTGGTTTTGCTCGGCCATGACCGCTCCGAGGAGCCGTTCGTTGATATATTGATGAACTCTGCAGTTGACGCCGGGGTCGACCCCCGTCATGCGATTAAAATACTGAACCCTTGCCAATGGTGGACTGTGACAAAAGGAGAGAACTTATGAGCGCCGGCG
>DBFAZJ010000055.1:0-21797 GCA_048244295.1 Collinsella sp. | reverse complement strand
ATCCTTGACGACGTGACCCTGAGCTTCTACCCCGGTGCCAAGATCGGCGTCGTGGGCCCCAACGGTATGGGCAAGTCGACCCTGCTCAAGATCATGGCCGGCATCGAGGAGGTCTCCAACGGCGATGCCAGGCTCACCCCCGGCTACACTGTGGGCATCCTGCAGCAGGAGCCGCCGCTCGACGACGACAAGACCGTCATCGAGAACGTGCGCATGGCGTTTGGCGATATGATCGCCAAGGTCGATCGCTTCAATAAGATCGGCGAGGAGATGTGCGACCCGGATTGCGACATGGACGCCCTCATGGCCGAGATGGGCAAGCTTCAGGACGAGATCGACGCCGCCGACGGCTGGGATATCGATTCCAAGCTCGGCCAGGCCATGGACGCACTGCAGCTGCCCGATTCCGACATGCCAGTCAACGTGCTTTCCGGCGGCGAGCGCCGCCGCGTGGCCCTGTGCAAGCTGCTGCTCGAGGCTCCCGACCTGCTGCTGCTCGACGAGCCCACGAACCACCTGGATGCCGAGTCGATCCTGTGGCTCGAGCACTTCCTGCACAACTACCAGGGCGCGGTGCTTGCCGTCACACACGATCGCTACTTCCTGGATAACGTTGCCGAGTGGATCTGCGAGGTCGACCGCGGTCACCTTTATCCCTACAAGGGCAACTACTCCACGTATCTGGAGACCAAGGCCGCCCGTATCGAGGCGCAGGGCAACCGCGACGCCAAGCTCGCCAAGCGCATGGAGGCCGAGCTCGAGTGGGTACGCAGCTCGCCCAAGGCTCGCCAGGCCAAGAACAAGGCTCGTCTGGCTCGCTACGAGGAGATGGAGGCCGAGGCCCGCGCAAGCCAGAAGCTCGACTGGACCGACATCCGCATCCCTGTGGGCCCGCGTCTGGGCAACAAGGTTCTCGAGGCCCATCACCTGCACAAGGAGTTCGATGGCCGTGTGCTCATCGACGACCTATCGTTCACCCTGCCGCGCAACGGTATCGTGGGTGTCATCGGCCCCAACGGTGTGGGCAAGACCACGCTGTTCAAGACCATCGTGGGCCTGGAGCCGCTGACTTCGGGCGAGCTCGAGGTGGGCGAGACCGTCAAGATCTCCTATGTCGATCAGAACCGTTCCGGCATCGACCCCGATAAGAACCTGTGGGAGGTCGTCTCGGATGGCCTGGACCACATGATGGTCGGTGAGACCGAGGTTCCGAGCCGTGCTTATGTGGCGAGCTTTGGCTTTAAAGGCCAGGACCAGCAGAAGCGCGCCGGCGTACTTTCCGGTGGCGAGCGCAACCGTCTGAACCTGGCGCTTACGCTCAAGCAGGGCGGCAACCTGCTGCTCCTCGACGAGCCCACGAACGACCTCGACGTCGAGACGCTGTCCTCGCTCGAGGCGGCGCTGCTCGAGTTCCCGGGCTGTTCGGTGGTCATTAGCCACGACCGTATGTTCCTGGACCGCGTTGCCACGCACATCCTGGCGTGGGAAGGCACCGACGAGAACCCGGGCAACTGGTATTGGTTTGAGGGCAACTTTGAGGCCTATCAGGCCAATCGTATCGAGCGCCTGGGCGAGGACGCAGCCCAGCCGCATCGTATTCACCGCAAGCTGACGCGCGACTAATTTGTTACGCGGTTTTACCAAACCGCGTAACTACTCGACGCTGCGCGGGCCGCAAGCACCCCATCTTGCCGTTCAAACCGTCGCTCGCGTACCGAAGTACGCGTCGCTCCTCTTTCACGGCAACCTGGGGCACTTGCGGCCCGCTCGCTGTTGGTCACGAAACATCGATGAATGCTAATAAAAGCGGCTCAAATCCTGATTTGGATTTGAGCCGCTTGTCGTTACTGCTCGGGCTCTTCGACTTTGTCGATGGCCCAGGCGGCACCGAGGCCGCCAGTGGTGTTGCGGCGGATGCGCACGGCAACCTCGCGACGCTCGCCGGCCTGCGTGTAGCGCAGGGGGAAGCTTGCGCGGTTTCGCGCGGCCTCGATGGTACCGCGCTCGCGGGCGATCCAGTAGTACTCGCCGACGATGCCGAGCGTGTCGGCGCCGTAGGGGAGATAGGTCGACAGCTGGTGCAGAAGCGGGCCGGGGCAGAAAACCTCGGTTGCGAAATCGATGGGGAAGTCCTCGGGGATGGTGGGCGCTGCGGGCGCGGGGGTTGGGGCCGCTGCGGGTACCGAAGCCGGTGCCGGTGCGGGAATTTGGTCGCAAGCAGCGGCGGGCACGGACTCGATGACGGGTGCGGGCTCTGGCGTCGTCTTCGGCTTGATTGTGGAATCTGCGGGCTTCACGGTGACGGGCGCGTCTGCAGCTTCAGTTTCAACCTCAACCTGCGTCGAGCTCTCATTCTCGACGCTCGACTTTGCCTCGATGGGCGTGGATGCCATGGTGGTGATGCCGGCATTGGCGTTCTCGGGGTCGTAGACGACCGTGAGCGAGATGGCGGGCTGCGGCGTCTCGGGCTCCGGCGCCGACTCGGTAGCGTCTTGATCAGCGGACTCGTCGGGCTGATTGTCCTCGGCCTCGTCGCCAAAGACATCGCTGTTTTGGAACGCAGACGGCTCGGGTTGGTCAGCGGCTTCTTCGGTTGTCGACTTGGGCGCTTCGTTGAGCTCCACAGTGGCTTCCTGCTCGGATATGACTTCGGAATCGGTCGTGGCGGCGATTTCGGTTTCGGCTTCTGCCGTTACCTCAATAGCGACTTCGATCTCTGTCTCGGGCTCGGGTTCCGGCGCGGCTTCAACCATGGCTTCGGGCTCGGGACGCTTAACGTGCTTGGGGCGCACGGCCTTGAGGTCCTTCTCACCGCGCTTTTTCTTTTTGTAGGACTGCTTGGCGCCCTTGGCGGTCTTGGGCTTGTCCTCGCCCTTGGCAAGCGCGGCATCCCAGGCCTCGTTGGCGATGACCGTGGCATACAGGCGGCCGCCTTTAAAGACGGTCAGCTTAATGCAGTCGTCGAGCTCCTCGAGCAGCTCGCGCGTGGACTCGAAGCCCAGGTCATAAGCGGTCATGTCGCCAGCGGCGAGCGCCTCCTCGACCTGTGTCATAAACGTTTGCTTGCCGCACCCAATCGCGTCGCGCAGCAGGCGATACAGATAGATGTGGTTGCCCAGCGAAAGCGTGGGCCTAACTATTGTCTTGCTCATGGCAAATCTCCTCTTTACACATGTAAAGCATCTTACCATCGCATGGCGTTCGCCATGGCGGCGCCCAAGGCAAACGGGCGCGAACCGCTTTCGATTCGCGCCCGTTGTATAGGTCGGTTATCTATGAGAGGCAAACGTGCTTAGTTGCCCGATGCCGTGCCTTGGCTCGAGTTGTCAGATGCCGTGCCGGAAGCGGTTCCGCTCGAGCTGTTGGTGTTGTTACTGTCTGCCGTGCCCGTTCCCGACGTGGTGTCGCTCGTCTGGCCTCCCGTGTTCGGCTGTGAACCGTCAGTCGTTTGGCTTGAGTCGGTCGTGCCGGACGGCGTGCCACTGTTGGCCGTAGAGGAATCGGTGCCCTGCGATTGGTTTTGGGTGTTCGAGGACGAATTGGCAGAGGTAGGACTGTCTTGCGTGTCGTCCGTCTGTGCCTGCTGATCTTGCGACTGGGTGTTGCCATTTGCATCGCTCTCGGTCGTGCGCGACGACAGGATTGGCTCGGGACGCTCGCCCAGACCCTCACCGGCAGTGGTGATAAGGATGGCGCCGGCGCAGGCGATGACCGCGACGATGGCGATGGCGATCGAGAAGACGATGACCTTCTTTTGTGTCTGGCTGCGCTCTGCCGCCGCTTTGGCGCGCAGGCTGTTGGGGGCGACGCGCGCCGTGGTCGCGCGTCCCGCAACCTGGCGCATCTCCTGCGTGGTTGCGGTGCCACCTAGGTGCTCCTCGACATTGGGCTCAACGGGCTCGTAGGCGCCGGTAGGGTAGTCAACAGCGGCATGCGTGCCCTTGATTGCTTCGGCGCTGGCGGAGATAAAGTGGCGATAGACCTGCGAGGACACAACGGTGATGACTGAGCTCACAGCGGCACCAATCACCGAGCCGGCAATGCCGATCTTTGAAGCAAGCGCCACGCTCGTGGCGGCAGCTGCGGCGCCGGCGATGATCTGGGGAATGGAAATGTCGTCGAACAGGCCCTTTTTGGGCGCGATGGCCATGGTCTGGCCGATGGAATGGTTCTCGTGCACGCCGTTGTTGAGCGATGCCGGCGTCATGACGCGCGTGCGCGGCGCGTCGGTGTACTTGGTTGTCATACGGGGTCCTCCCGGTGTAAATCTGCTTCGTTTCGTGTAGCCATCAGGGTACCCACCAGATGTGAATCGTACGTGACATTTAACAGATACCATCAACTCATCAATAGCTCACCAAGTTGGTGGGATGTGGTTCCACCCGGTGGTTGAACTACAATAGGGCTTGCTAATTGTGTTGAATAGCGTCTACGCACGGGAGCATTCTTATGAATCTTCACCTTTCTCAGTCTGATGGCTTTTTGCGTGTGGCGGCGGCGTCGCCGCAGATTCGCGTGGCCGATGTCGAGGGCAATGCCGAGGTTGCGCTGGCGGCTGTTCGCGAGGCTGCCGAGCGCGGCGTTCGCGCGCTGGTACTGCCCGAGCTTAATCTGACTGGCTATACCGCGGCCGATCTGTTCCATAACCGCACATTACTGCATGCCTGCGAGACCGCACTGGCACATATTCTCGATGAAACCCGCGGGCTGCCGATTGTCTTTACCATCGGTCTTCCCGTTGCAGTTGCCGAGAGTATCTACAACTGCGCCGCCGTGTGCTGCGCGGGCGAGCTTTTGGGCCTCACGGCCAAAAAGTATCTGCCCAATTACGGTGAGTTTTATGAGCGCCGCTGGTTTGCTCCGGCGCCCGCAGATTCTGTGTGGGTCGAGTTTGCCGGTCAGGGTCCGGTTCCGCTGGGTTCGGGGCTTGTCTACCGCTGCTGTGATGAAGGTGCCGAGGATATGGTGCTGGGCGTTGAGGTCTGCGAGGACCTGTGGGTGCCGGCGCCCCCTTCGACCGAGATGGCGCTTGCCGGTGCGACGGTGATCCTCAATCCGTCGGCTTCGGACGAGATTATCGGTAAGGCGGATTACCGCCGCAGCCTCATTTCCAACCAGAGCGCGCGCCTGTACTGCGCCTATGCCTATGCGGACGCGAGCGAGGGCGAGTCCACGACCGATATGGTCTTTGCGGGCGAGAACCTCGTCTACGAAAACGGCTCCAAGCTCGCCGCGACCAAACTGCTTACCTGCGATATGGCCATCGCCGACGTTGACCTTGACCGCCTGGTTGCCGAGCGCCGTCGCTCGACGACGTGGACGCGCGCGGACGATGCGCCGGAGGCCACGACCGTTGAGTTTTCGTTTGAGGGCGTGCTGGCCGAAGAACCTGTCCTGCGCGATGCCTGCGATATCGACCGCGTTTTCCCGCGCGCGCCCTTTGTGCCGGCCGACCACGGCGACTTGGCCGAGCGCTGCGAGACGATCCTCGATCTGCAGACTGCGGGCCTCAAGACCCGCCTTGCCCACACGGGTACCAAGGCTGCGGTTATCGGCCTTTCGGGCGGCTTGGACTCCACGCTAGCGCTGCTTGTGACCGTGCGTGCCTTCGATGCACTGGGGCTGCCGCGCACTGGTATCACAGCCGTGTCCATGCCCGGCTTCGGCACGACGCATCGTACCAAGTCGAATGCCGAGTCGCTCGCTCGCGACCTGGGTGTGAGCTTCCGCGAGGTTTCGATCCACGCGGCTGTGGAGCAGCACTTCAAGGACATTGAGCATGATCCGGCCGTGCAGGACGTGACCTACGAGAACAGCCAGGCGCGCGAGCGTACGCAGATTCTGATGGATCTGGCCAACCAGGCTGGCGGTTTTGTCATTGGCACGGGCGACCTGTCGGAGCTGGCGCTCGGCTGGGCTACCTATAACGGCGACCACATGAGCATGTACGCCGTCAACGCGAGCGTGCCCAAGACGCTTGTGCGCCATCTGGTACGCTATGCCGCCGATGTCTTTGGCGGGCGTATTGCCGAGGTCTTGCTCGATATCCTCGATACGCCGGTGTCCCCCGAGCTTCTGCCGCCCACGGGCGACGGCGAGATTGCGCAGAAGACCGAGGATTTGGTGGGCCCGTACGAGCTGCACGACTACTTCCTCTACTACCTGCTGCGTTTTGGCTTTGAGCCTGGCAAGATCTACCGCATGGCGCTCAAGAGCTTCGAGGGCGTCTACGACGCCAAGATCGTCCACACGTGGCTACGTACGTTCTACCGTCGCTTCTTTGCCCAGCAGTTTAAGCGCAGCTGCCTGCCCGATGGTCCCAAGGTGGGCTCGGTGACGCTCAGCCCGCGCGGCGATTGGCGTATGCCGAGTGACGCTAGCTCGCGTCTGTGGCTTGCGCAGATCGACGCGCTCAATCCAGTTGACTAAGGTTGGCTAAATTGAACCAATACGGGGGTTGCAAGCGTTACACTTTTGCAATCTGATGGCCCGTATCGCGCGGCGCTCTTGTCGGAGCGCCGCGTTTTTTATATCGAAAGGTGGCACCATGCAGGCATCGCAGCGTCTCGGCCGCTTTGGCGCGGAGGTCTTCGCCTCGCTCAACAACAAGCTTCTCGCGCTGAAGGCTCAGGGCAAGACCATTTACAACATGAGCGTGGGCACGCCCGACTTTAAGCCGTACGACCACGTGGTCGAGGCGCTCACGCAGGCAGCCCTAGATCCCGAGATGTGGAAGTATGCCCTGCGCGACCTGCCCGAACTCAAGCAGGCCGTGTGCGATTACTATGAGCGTCGCTTTGGCGTTTCGGGCATTACGCCGTCTATGGTGCAGTCGTGCAACGGCACGCAGGAGGGCGTGGGCCATTTGGGACTGGCCCTGCTCGATCCGGGTGACACCATTCTGGTTCCCGATCCGTGCTACCCGGTCTTTGAGGCGGGTGCCAAGATCGCCGATGCCAAGCTCGAATACTATCCGTTGGTTGCCGAGCACAATTACCTGCCCTATGTGGCGGGCATCGATCCCGAGGTTGCCGATCGTGCCAAGTATATGATCGTGTCGCTGCCCGCCAACCCGGTGGGCTCGGTGGGTACGCCCGAGGTCTACGAGGAGATTATCGCTTTTGCCCGCGAGCATGATCTGTTGATCGTTCATGACAACGCGTACTCCGACATCGTGTTCGACGGCGAGTCCGGCGGCAGCTTCTTGCAGTATCCCGGTGCGCTTGAGGTGGGCGTGGAGTTCTTCTCGCTTTCCAAGTCGTTTAACGTCACCGGTGCCCGCATCGGCTTTTTGGTCGGTCGCGAGGATGTGGTCTCGGCCTTTGCCAAGCTGCGCGGCCAGATCGACTTTGGTATGTTCTTCCCGATCCAGAAGGCTGCTATCGCCTGCCTGAACGGTCCGCGCGATGAGGTCGAGGCGCAGCGTCTGAAGTACCAGGAGCGCCGCGATGCTCTGTGCGACGGTCTTGAGGGTCTGGGCTGGGAGCGTCCCAACGCGCATGGCTCTATGTTTGTGTGGGCCAAGCTTCCCGGTGGTCGCACCGATTCCATGGCGTTTTGCGAGGAGCTTATGGAGAAGGCCGGCGTTGTGGTGACGCCGGGCGCGAGCTTTGGCCCTTCGGGCGAGGGGCACGTCCGCATGGCGCTGGTCCTGCCGCCCGATCAGATTGCTTTGGCTGTCGAGGCCATTCGCGAGGCGGGCCTGTATTAGAACGGTATTTCGGCTCGTCAATAGCTCGAAACCGATTTCGTGCAGTTATTTTACGAATTCTGCAAACAATTTCGGTAAACGGTCGATTTTTGGCTGCGAATAGGAGCATAATCAAAGTCCCGATTGGATGTATTGGGATTACGGCAAGCCGCTCGGGTCGTTCCCGGGCGGCTTGTTTGTGGAGAGAGATGGGAGTTTCTAATGGTTAACGAGAAGAAGGTCGCTATTGTCGGCTGCGGCTTCGTCGGTTCGTCTTCGGCGTTCGCACTGATGCAGAGTGGTCTGTTCTCCGAGATGGTCCTCATCGACGTGGACAAGAACCGCGCCGAGGGTGAGGCTCTGGATATCGCGCACGGCATGACGTTTGCCGAGCCGATGAAGATCTACGCCGGCGATTATTCCGATGTCGCCGACGCCGCCATGATCGTCGTCACCGCTGGCGCTGCCCAGAAGCCCGGTGAGACCCGCCTGGACCTGGTCAACAAGAACGTAAACATCTTTAAGTCCATTATCCCCGAGATTAAGAAGTCCGGCTTCGACGGCATTCTGCTCATCGTCTCCAACCCGGTTGATGTTCTGACCTATGCTGCCATCAAGATGTCCGGCCTGCCCGAGGGCCATGTCATCGGCTCCGGCACCGTGCTCGACACTGGCCGTCTGCAGCAGATGCTTGGTGCCCACGTCGAGGTTGACCCGCGCGATGTCCAGGCCTATGTCATGGGCGAGCACGGCGACTCCGAGTTTGTCGCTTGGTCCAGCGCTCAGGTTGCTGGCGTTCCGCTGAACACCTTCTGCGAGCTTCACGGCCACCTGGAGCATGAGACCGCCGAGAAGCGCATCGCCGAGGACGTCAAGAACTCCGCCTACACCATCATCGAGAAGAAGCACGCCACCTACTACGGCGTCGCCATGGCCGTCAAGCGCATCTGTACCGCTGTCATGCGCGATGAGCAGACCGTTCTGCCCGTTTCCTCGCTCATGGTGGGCGAGTATGGCCTGTCCGATCTGGCTATCTCCATGCCGACGGTCGTTGGCCGTGACGGCGTCGTCTGCCGCGTTCCCGTGCCGTTGAACGATGACGAGCAGCATGAGCTCACCGCCTCCGCCAAGGCCCTCAAGGACATCATCGACAGCGTCGACTTCTCCTGCTAAATCAAGCTCTTTTGGGCAACAGGCTACAATGAAAGGCGTCCGGGCCACACGGTCCGGGCGCCTTTTTGGTGCGAGGGGGGGTCAGGTTACTTTGCACCACCCCAATGCACCATAGTTGATGGGAGGGCCATGTCGGATTCGCCTAATTTTTTGACCTATGCCCAGACGGCGTTTGATCCGTTTGAGGAACGGCCGTTCTGCGCGGTGGATAGCCTGGTCTTTGCGTGGTTGTCCTATTTGCGTTTGCCGGGTGATATGGCGGAGCTGACGAACTGGCAGGGCCTAGACGTACGCGAGCTGCTACGCGCCGAGTGCTACCAAGACATGATTGGCGACCTGTGGGATCCGGAGGGGAGCCGTGCCCTGTTGGAGGCTGTGGCAGCAAGCCCTCGCTACCGTGGCGTTCGTGTTTGCGGCTATCGTAGCGTGAGTGATGCCGAGACAACGGAGCAGTTTGCGGCCATGACGTTCCGATTTCCGGCGGGGTTTAGCTATCTTGCCTTCCGGGGGACCGACAGCACGATTGTGGGCTGGAAAGAGGACTTTAACATGGCGTTCCGGTGTCCTGTGCCGGCCCAGGAATCCGCGGCGCGTTATGTGGACGAGGCGGCGGATGCGATCGACGGGCCGCTTTTGTGCGGAGGTCATTCCAAGGGTGGAAACCTTGCGGTGTACGGTGCGGCGATGTGCCCCGATGTCGCCCGTGAGCGAATCGAACGGGCGTATTCCCATGATGGTCCGGGCTTCGTCGAGGAGTTTCTGAACGGCAACGCCTTTGCCGATCTTTCCGGTCGAATCGACAAGACGCTACCTCGGTCGTCGATCTTTGGCATGATGTTCGAGACACAGGAGGACTATGCCATCGTTGAGAGCACCGAGTTCAGCCTGCTGCAGCACAATCCCTTTAGCTGGGTGGTTGATGGTCACGACTTCGTGTACTGTGAGCGCCTGTCTGCCGGTGCTCGATACGTTGATGGCTCCATTCGCGAGATGCTGCTTGCGGTGTCGCCTAGCGAACGCGAGCGTTTTGTAGATGCGTTGTTCTCCGTGTTTGAGGCTACGGGTGCTGAGCGGTTTGCGGATATCGCTGGGAATCTACGCGAGAGCCTGCCCGTGATGCTCCAGGCTGCGCAAGGCTTTGACAAGGATACGCGACGCTTTGTCTCGCAGACTATCGTTGCGATTCTTAAGTGTGCGCTTCTGCCCAAACGTCCCCAGATCGACATGCCCGCTGCCGGCAAGAGCTTGGCAGAACAGCTCGAGGCTTGGCAGTCCGAGCTCCTGCGCTAACCATTGGTGCAAAGCAACCTGTCCCCGATGCACCAATCTTCGATGCGCCTGGGGCGGGATCGACCGCTATACTGGTTCGTGCCGAAATCGATCTAGAACGGAATGCCGTATATGAAAATCAATCACGCGATTCTGCATATCCTGGACTTTGACTCTGCCGTCAACGTTATGAGCCAGCGCGAGCTCGATATCGAGAGCCGCACCGTGCGTAATTTCGTAACCACGCACCTGCGGCGCGCTCGTACCTCGGCTGATAACAAGCGTGCCACGTTTGCCGAGAACTCCGCATTCGGCGGCGAGCTCAAGGGCTATTTCTTTGGCGAGCGCGAGTTCGTGGACCTGTCGCAGCAGATTGCGGAGTTCATTTCCTCCGAGCTTACCAAGGCCGAAAAAGCCGAGTCCACCGACGTGCTCGTGGCCGACTTTGACGACGATGAGGATGCCCGCTGGTTTGCCGTGATGCTGTTGGGCTCCAAACAGGCCTTTATGCACGAGGTGGGCCGCGAGGAGGGGGAGGTGCGCAACGACATCGCGCGCCACTACGCCATTCTACCGAATCCCTCGCAAAAGGTGCCAAGCTATGCCATCGTGCGCGCGAGCACCATGGAGATCGGCTATGTGGATAAGAAGCGCAAGATTGCCGGCGAGGACCGTATGCTTATCCCGGATGGCCTGCTGCAGTGCGACACGGGCGTTTCGGGTAAGGAGGTTATCGACACCGTGACGCGTGTGGTCGAGGAAGTCGCCGAGGAGCACGGTGCCAATACGGCTGTAGCGCTCGCTAAGGTTAAGGCTGCCGTTGCCGAGAAGGTCGAGGATGACGAGGAGCTGCCGCCTTGGGATATCGTCGATGAGGTCTTTGAGGACGAGCCAGTCATCAAGGAGAGCGTGCGCGCGGCGCTGACCGAGGAGAAGGTTCCCGAGCGCGTTCCCGTGGAGCGCAAGCAGGTCGAACGCGCGGCGGTGCGCAATCATAAGATCCGTACCGATACGGGTATCGAGATCAGCTTCCCGGCCGAGATGGGTTCGAACTCCGAGTACATCGAGTTTGTCAACGAGCCCAACGGCCTCATCTCCATCGAGCTCAAGAACATCGGAAGTATTGAGAATCGATAAACTGCTCTTGGACGTTGCAAAAAACAAAGGCCGAAGCCTTTTGGGACTTCGGCCTTTTTTGTTTTCGGCTTGGTTGCTGACATTGCGCCGCAGGTTGAGCTCACGTCAGCGAAAACGCCCCTAAGCGAGCAAGGTGACGTGAAAGAGGAGGGAAGCGTACTTCGGTACGCGACCGACGATTGAACGTCAGATTGCCGCTTAGGGGCGTTTGCAGCGTCGAGCCGTTACGCGGTTTGGCAAAACCGCGTAACTTCTACAGCTGGCGCAGGCCCTCTTCCAGGCCGGTCTTGCTGTCGGTCTTCTCGTCGCGCATCTTGATGGCGCGGGCGGGGACACCGGCCACGACGGCGCCGGCGGGGACGTCCTCGACGCACACGGCGCCGGCGGCAACTACAGCACCCTTGCCCACGTGCACGCCTTCCAGGACCACGGCGTTTGCGCCGATCATGACATCGTCCTCGATGATGACGGGCGTGGCGCTGGCGGGCTCCACAACGCCTGCCAGCACGGTGCCGGCGCCGATGTGGCAGTTCTTGCCCACGGTGGCGCGACCGCCCAGCACGGCGCCCATATCGATCATGGAACCCTCGCCGATAACGGAGCCGATGTTGATGATGGCGCCCATCATGATGACGGCACGGTCGCCGATCTCGACGCGGTCGCGGATGATCGCGCCCGGCTCGATGCGGGCGTTGATGCCCTTAAGGTCGAGCATGGGCACGGCGGAGTTGCGGCAATCGTTTTCAACGTCGTAGTAATCGATGGAGTCGGCGTTGGCGTCCAGGATGGCCTTAAGCTCATCCCAGTCGCCAAAGACGGTCTTGCCACGACGACCGCCGTAGACATGTGCGTCGCCCCAGGTAACCTTCATGCCCGGCTTCTCGCGCACGTACAGCTTGACGGGCGTCTTTTTGGGCGCGGTGGCGATGTAGTTGATAATCTCCTGTGCATCCATCTCGGCTGCGTTGCTCATTTGCTGTCTCTCCTTTGGGTGGATTCGGTTGATACCTGGTTAGGCAAACATGACCTGGTCGAACGTATAGAAGCCGGGTTCGCGGACGACGAGCTTCTGCGCGGCTGCCAGGGCACCGTTGACGAAGATCTGACGGCTCGTGGCGCGGTGGGTGAGCGTGACTTCCTCGTCCTGGCCAAAGAAACCCACCTCGTGTACGCCAGCTACGGTGCCGCCGCGCAGCGAGTGCATGCCGATCTCCTTGGGGTCGCGTGCTCCGCACATGCCCTCGCGGCCATAGACGGGGTGGTAGCCTGGCTCGGGCTCGGCTTCGACGACGGCGTCGAGCAACAACTTGGCAGTGCCGCTGGGGGCGTCGACCTTTTGGTTGTGGTGCGTCTCGACGATTTCGCAGTCAAAGCCGGGCAGCTCGCGTGTAGCCTGCGCTACCAGATGGCGCAGGGCTGCGATACCGATGGAGTAATTGCCCGAGTGCATAACGCGGGTGTTCTGGCCCAGCTCACGCAGGCGGTCCATCTGCTCGGGGGTGTAGCCTGTGGTGCCTGAGACCAACGCCGCGCCCGTGCGCTCGACATAGGCGACGACGGCGTCGAAGGTTGCGACGTTCGAGAAATCGATGATAATGTCTGCTGCCGGGGCACTCTCGAGCTCGGACAGATCGAAACCGATCTGGGCGACGATGTCGAAAACGGGCTGACCGGCGGCGTCGACAATGCCCTCGGCGGTAGTGCGGATGAGCGAGCCCATGCGGCCCGTTCCCATAATGACGGTCTTAATCAAGCAGACCAGCTCCCTTCAGAGCATCGGTAAGTGCAGCGCGCGTGTCGTTGGCCATGGGGCACAGCGGCATACGGTAGTTTGCTTCGATCATACCCATCTGAGCGAGCGCTTCCTTAACGGGGATGGGGTTGACCTCACTAAAGAGGGCGTTGATGAGCGGCTGACCGGCAATCTGGATATCGCGGGCGCGCTCCACGTCGCCGTCCAGATAGGCGCGGCACATGTCGTGCACGAGCTGCGGCTGAACATCGGCCCACACGCTGATGGTGCCCGAGGCGCCCAGGCTCATGAGCGGCACGGTGAGGGCATCCTCACCCGAGTACATGCGGAAGTCGTCGGACAGCAGGTGGGCGATCTTGGCCGCGTAGGCGACGTCGCCCGAGGCTTCCTTAATACCCATGATGTTGGGGTGCGCGGCCAAGCGCTCTACGTTGCGCTCGCTGATGCCGCAGCCACAGCGGCCGGGGATGTTGTACAGGATGCAGGGGATGTCCACGGCATCGGCGACGGTCTTAAAGTGCTGATAGATACCCTCTTCATTGGACTTGTTGTAGTAGGGGGTAATGAGCAGCAGGCCGTCGGCTCCCAAGCCCTGGTAAGTAAGCGACTTGGTGAGCATGGTCTGCGTGGAGTTGGAGCCCGAGCCGGCGATGACGGGGACGCGTCCTGCAACATGCTTGACCACGGCGGCGACGACGGAGTTGTCCTCGTCATCGGTCATCGTGGCGCTCTCGCCGGTGGTGCCCAGGGTGAGAATGGCGTCGGTGCCATTTTGCAAGTGGAAATCGATAAGGCGCTCGAGCGCGTCAAAGTCGACACTGCCGTCCTTTTTAAACGGCGTAACCAGGGCGACGATTGAGCCCTCGAGATTGCGGATGTCCATGTTCTTCTCCTTCGCCTCCGCGATCTGGATGCGTTTGTTCCATTGAGCTGCGACTGCCAGGCGCTCGTCTTGGGCGCGACGGCGGGCGCTTTCGGCGCGCGACTTGGCCAGCAGCTCTCGGCCGCACGGCAGCACGTCGAGCGTGGAAAAGTAATCGCCCGGGCGCTCGGCGCGGCGGATGAGGTCGGCCGCGCCATCGGGGCGCAGCAGGACCTCGGCGGAGCGCAGACGTCCGTTGTAGTTGTAGCCCATGGAGTAGCCATGCGCACCGGTATCGTGGATTACAAGCAGGTCACCCATGTCGATATGCGGCAGCTCGCGGTCGATGGCGAACTTATCGTTGTTCTCGCACAGATTGCCCGTGATGTCATAGGTGTTCGTGACAGGCGCCGTGGCCTTGTCGGCGCCGCCCGGCTGACCCATCACCGTGATGTGGTGGTAAGCGCCATACATGGCGGGACGAATGAGGTCGACGGCACTGGCGTCCACGCCGATATAGTCTTTGTAGATCTGCTTCTCGTGGATAGCCTTGGTGACCAGGCAGCCGTAGGGGCCCATCATAAAGCGGCCCATCTCAGTGCAGATGGCCACATCGCCCATGCCGGCGGGAACCAGGATCTCGTCGTATGCCGCGTGTACTCCCTCGCCGATGGCGCGAATGTCGTTGGCCTGCTGCTCGGGCAGGTAGGGGATGCCGACGCCGCCGGACAGATTGATGAAGGCGACGTGTGCGCCGGTCTCGCGCTCCAGGCGTACGGCAAGCTCAAAGAGGATACGCGCGAGCTCGGGGTAGTAGTCGTTGGTGACGGTGTTGCTGGCAAGGAATGCGTGGATGCCAAAGTCCTCGGCGCCCTTGGCTTTGAGCATGCGGAAGGCCTCGAAGAGCTGCTCGGTGGTCATGCCATATTTGGAGTCGCCTGGGTTGTCCATGATGCCGTTGGAGAGCTGGAACAGGCCGCCTGGATTAAAGCGGCAGCTGACCGTTTTGGGGATGGGTCCCGCAACACGCTCAAAGAACTCGATGTGGCTGATGTCGTCAAAGTTGACGATGGCACCCAGCTTGTCGGCGAGCTCAAAGTCGGCAGCCGGCGTATCGTTGGACGAGAACATGATGTCGTGTCCCGTGATACCCAGCGAGCGGGCGATCATGAGCTCGGTATAGCTCGAGCAGTCGCAGCCGCAGCCGTATTCGTTGAGAATGGAGATGAGCGCCGGGTTGGGGTTGGCCTTGACGGCAAAGTATTCCTTAAAGCCCGGGTTCCATGCAAAGGCGTCGCGCACTTCTTGCATGTTGCGGCGGATGCCCGCCTCGTCGTATAGATGAAACGGCGTGGGGAACTGCTCGACGATATGCTCGAGCGTCTCCTTGTCCACAAACGGCTGCTTGGCCGCATATGCCTCGTTGGGGGTCAATGCCATGTCCCGTAAACCTCGCTATCCAGACGGCGCCATCTGCGCATCGAATCCGCATAGCTTGGACCCAATGTCCGGATAGCGCTCCCGCATTGCTGCAGACAGTCCTGTGGGTGTTTCCCACAGGCCCACCAGGTTGTTCGTGCCCGAAAAACCCAGTTCGGCGGGTTTCACCTCCCCACGGGGTCAAAGCCTGCCGGCTCGCCCGCGGTTCTTCGTGCCCGCGCCTCTATCAAGTGGTAAAGACCCTATCACGTTGCACTTTACCAAACAAGAGTATTCGTATATAACGTTTAAAAAATGCAGGGATATGCTGGAAACATGTGCGCCACAATCCTGTATCACAATAAGTTGCAACAGATGTGCCTCACGAAGGGATCCTCTATGACCGAGCTCCAAGAACTCCGTCGCTATCGCCGCGATCTCCATCGCATTCCGGAGCTCGATTTCGATCTTCCGCAAACCATTGCCTATATCGAGGGCGTGCTGGCACCGCTCACCTGCGAAGTGACCCATCCGTGCCCCAGCTGCGTCTGTGCTTTCTTCGACGCCGGCGTTGATGCCGCGCATGCCACGGCGATTCGCGCCGATATGGATGCGCTGCCCATCGCGGAGGCGACGGGAGCGGCCTTTGCCTCGACCCATCCCGGCAAGATGCACGCTTGCGGACATGACGGACACATGGCCATGGCGCTTGCCGCCGCGACGTATGTCGACCGTACGATTCGCGAACAGCCGGGCGCCATAAGGCGCAACGTTCTCTTTGTATTCCAGCCGGCCGAGGAAACGACCGGTGGTGCCAAGACGGTATGCGAGAGCGGCGTGTTCGAGCGCTACGGGGCCGACCACATCTTCGGCTTCCATGTGTGGCCCGATCTGCCTGCCGGCACGTTGGCGAGTTGTTCCGGTCCGCTGCTGGCGCGTTCGAGCGAGACGCATATCCATATTCACGGTACGAGCATCCACATCGCTAAGACCTATGGTGTGCCGGTTGGGGAGTCGCACGATGCCGCGTTGGCGGCAGCAAAGTTTTTGGTTGCCGAGCGCGAGCTGATGGACGAGCTGGGCACCGACGAGCCCTGTATCGGTAAGTTTGGTCTGCTGCAGGCCGGTACCGTCTGCAACGCGGTGGCGGGGGAGGCCCATGTGGCCGGCAGCTTGCGTGTGTTTACGGACGGCATGTTCGACCGTGCACGCGAGGGTGTGTGCCGCGTGCTTGATGAGGCATGCGCTGCAACGGGCTGCACGTACGATCTCGACTTTGCCGAGGGCTATCCGCCGGTCGACAACGACCCCGAGCTGTTTGCCAACATCATGCCTGCCTTGCCCGGGTTGCAGCTCGTTGATGAACCGCTGCTAATTGCCGAGGACTTCGCCTTCTATCAGCGCCATCTGCCAGGTGTGTTCTTCCTGCTGGGCACGGGCGTTCCTGTCAGTCAGGATAATCCGAGCGACGCCGAGGGCTGCCCCGCCTATGCCACGAGTGCCCTGCATACGGATACCATGCTCTTTGACGAGGAAATCCTGCTCAAAGGCCTCGATGTCTACAAACGATTGCTTTTGCTTGACTGAGGCGCGAAGGACAATTTGTTCTAGAAAACACGAACAAACGTACGATATAATAGAGATGTAAGTCTATAGAAACGTTTGACGTTACTAACGTAAGGCGATACTATGATTGCATCGTAATGAGCGCTATCGGGTCTGTTTTGAGTGGAGACAGGGGATGGCTTGGAATGTCGAAATCGTCGATTATCACAAGTGATGAGACTGCGCCCGATTTGCTGTCGCCGGTGACTCCTGGTGAGCTTCTCAAAGAGGAATTTCTTGTCCCTATGGGCATCTCTCAATATCGCCTTGCTAAGGAGACCGGGATTCCGGCTCAACGCATTGGACAGATTATCTTGGGAAGGCGTCGTGTGACGGCCGACACCGACCTTCGCCTTTGCCGCTACTTTGGCCTGACGGATGGATATTGGCTGCGCGCCCAGATAGCGTTTGATCTCGAGGCGGAGAAGAGACACATCGGGCCGGAACTGGATAAGATCGTTCCTGTCCAGCAGGTTATCGCATTGTAGTGTTCAAAGACGTTGAGGTTGGAGTGACGATGAGGCGACGCCGACAGCCTGCCGTATATAGTCCGGGTGGATGCGGGTGCGGTTTGCTGCTACTTCCGGTCATCGCTGTGAGCATTGGCGTAATGTTTGCGCTTGCCGGGTTGGCAGCGGCGGCACTCGTGTTGCTGATTGTGGCCATTGGCGTGACGATTTGGCTTTGCCGCAATCGCGAGCAACGCCGTGCCGACGGTAAAACTACTGTCGGCTGGGTCGTCTTCCTGATTATTGCGTACCCGCTGAGTGCCAGCTACCTGGTGTTCTTTGTCCTGTTGATGATCAGCGCCTTTACTGGGGATCCCGTCGCGGTCGGTTGACGCGCTGCCAGCAGACGGTCGCGCAAAGTGCGTTTGCTCGGCGTTTGGATAACTGCATTGGTCGTTTACCGCAACCTTAGCTCTCAGCTAATGAATTCAAGTTTAATCCTTTCTACGATGTGCTGTGTGCCGGCACGGTAGCCGGATCGTAGGAAGGATGAATAATGGCAAAAGAGGGAAAGAAGCCGATCGGCAAGATTGTCCTAGGCATCATCGTGGTGCTGGTTATTGTCGGTGCCGTGGGCTCTATGGGCGGCAACTCAACCGATTCGTCTGCGAGCGATTCGGCAAAACCTGCCGAGACGACACAGCAGGCTGAGGAGCAAAAAGAACCGCAAGAACCGTATACCATTGCTGACGAGGCTGAAGACACTTCCAATCAGTTTACCTATAAGATCACGGGCACGCTGACCAATAACACGGACAAGGAAAAGAGCTACATTCAGATTGAATATGTTCTGTATGATGCCGATGGCAACCAGGTTGGAACGGCTCTTGCAAACACCAATCATCTGAAGGCGGGCGGCTCCTGGAAGTTCGAGGCGCTGGGTACGGTGTCTCCCGACCAGGTTGCTAGCTGGGAGCGTTCGGACGTAAGCGGTTTCTAGCATGTTGCATGCACTGGGGGAGGTGAAGTCGTATGCCCGATAAAAAGCTGACCGAGGAGTTGCTCAATGAGCTTCTCGATGCGCCGAACATCGATGGCTATATCAGGGAGCACGACTTTGCCGCCCCGTCGCTTTCGGACTACCTGAAGCAGCTACTGCAAGAAAAGGGCTTGGAGCGCTCGCGCGTGGTTCGTATGGCCGATCTCAATGAGACCTTTGGCTATCAGATCTTTACCGGTGCGCGTCATCCGAGTCTCAATAAGGTGCTGCAGATTGCCTTTGCGATGGCGCTGACGCTCAAAGAGGCCAACCGTGCGCTGACGGCTGCCGGGGTAAGCGTTCTTAACTGCAAGGACCGCCGCGATGCGATTATCATCTTTTGCATCGATCGCGGGTGCAGCCTCCAAAAGGTCAACGAGGAGCTGTATCGCTTTGGCGAGGAGACGGTGAGTTAGCGGCTGATATCTGAGCCGGCGGAGTTGTCGAACAACGATGCAAACGAACGGGGCGCGGATGCCATGGGGTGTCTGCGCCCTGCGCTATGATGGAGGCTATGGATACTCAGACCCCAACATATTCCGATGACGAGCTGACCACAGCGCTTGCCGAGCACCTGGCGTCGCTCGATCGCGACGACAGCTATCGCGTGGAGCGTGTACTTAAGCGCTCGTCCGTTGAAAAAACCGAGCTCGTGTACTTTGAAGGAACCGGCGGTGGCTCGCTCGGCCCCTTTGTCCGTAAACGCATCGATGCTTCGGCTCAAATCGGCGGGGCATACGAGCGTCTGTTTGCCGCTCAGCGGGCAGGCAGGCGTTTTGAGCACCTGCCCAGAATCGTCGATTGTCGTCGTGTGGGCGACGAGCTCAACGTGGTTATGGAATACATCGAAGGGGAGACGCTCGGGGCGCTGGTGGACCGTCTGGGAGCCACTCCCGATTATGCGCGTGAATTGTATCCCGCCCTATGCGATGCCGTGGGCGAGCTCCACGCCGGTTTTGCAATGGCGGGGGAGACGTCGGCGCCGGTGATCCATCGCGACCTCAAGCCGTCGAATATCATCGTGACAGGTGCCAACTATACGCCTGGTGACGGCCTGACATTTTCATCGCTGGTGATTATCGACTTGGGGATCGCCCGCGTATGGCGCGATGGCGCCGATGCCGACACCGTCAAGTTTGGCACGCGACCCTATGCGCCGCCCGAGCAGTATGGGTTTGGGCAGACGAGTGTGCGCAGCGATGTATACGCACTTGGCGCCCTGTTGTTCTTCTGCTTGACGGGAGTCGACCCTAAACCAGGGCTCGACATGCGCGAGCAATGCGAGGCGCGCGGCATTCCCGCCCCACTTGCCGATGCCGTCTGCATGTCGATGGCGCTCGACCCGGCCAAGCGTTTTGCGGGCGCGGAAGCGTTGGGACGGGCGACGCGCGCGGCATACGATCTAAGTCGCCCCGTGCGGCCTCCTGCGCCTGCGCCTGTCCGTACTCCGGCCTCGGAGACGGTGTTGACGCCCCAAGGGCTCCAGAACCCCACAGGGCTTCCTAGGCCTGCCGCCTCCGCTGCATGCGGTCTGCTCTCTCGCGTTCCGGAGTCTCTGGGGCGTATTTGGAATACGCTCGTCTGCTTCTCGCTGCTTGTGTTCTTTGCCGGAAGTCACTTTGCCGTCTTTCACCCCACGGGAGCAAACCAAAGCTACCCGACGTGGCTTCTCATAATCGAGTATTTTTTCTTTGTCGATGGCCTTATAGTGCTTATGCATTTTGCGCTGCTCGATAAGCGCCGTCTTCGTCGGCGATTCGCACTGCTCGACAGCTATCGCGGCAAGAAGCTCGCGAAACTCTGGCTCAAGGCATTGGGTGTGCTGCTCCTATGCATGATCGTCATAGTCGCGGTTGCCAATGCGACCGGCGTCGTCGATACCTCCGCTACCTAAAAGAAAAGGGCCCCATTGGGGCCCTTTGCAGTTGCACTTAGATGCGGTTCATCTGAGCGGCGACTTTGTTGTACCAGTCCTGCCACGTGGGCGGGCAGTATTTTTTGGCCGCAGCCGGGGTAAGGGTGGAGCCGTAGTTGGCGCCCAGATAGGCAACGTGAGCGGAGATGCCCTCGCTCCAGCTGCCAAAGCTGCGCCAGCCGCCGCCACGGGCACTCCAGCCCCAGGCGTTGTAAGAATTGGCGCAATAAGCACCCTTGGTGCTCTCGATGCAGGCGATGGCGGGGGACCAACGGGGGTCGACACCGGTATTCCAAGCGGCGACGGCAAAGTTATAGCCCTGGCCTGCCATGGGGGAGCCGGCGAGATAATTGTCGATGCGGCTCGTCCACTCATTAATGAACGAATCGTAATCGGAGCTACCGGTATTGGCGTTGTTCACCGTGGTGTCGATGGTGGTGTTGGTGTTGGTGGCCTGGCTGCTGGAATTGCTGCCGCTTACGCCCTCGCCCGAGAGCTTCTCGGCGGCAGCGGCCTTATCGGCCTCAAGCTTGGCAAGCTCGGCGGCATTTTCCTGCTCGGCTTTTGCCTGTGCCTCGCTGCGGAGCTGCTGGGCCTGTGCCAGCGCATCCTCGGCGTTTTTCTGCTCTGCCTCAAGCTGAGACTTGGCCTGCTGGAGCTCAGCCTTGTTCTGCTCGAGTTCGGTTTGCATGTTATTGAGCTCTTCGATCTCGTCGACGCTCGAGCTTGTGATCTGGTTGGTGTATTTGCAGGTCGTGATGAACTCACCCAGGCTCTGCGCGTTGACCAGGAAGCTCACGATGGGATTGGTACCCTTCTGATACTTGTACAGATCGCGCATGGCAGAGCTTGCCTTGGCCTGCTGCTCGGGAAGCTTAGCCTCGATTTCCTCGATGCTTGCCTCATTGGAGTCAATCTGCTTTTGCAGGTCATCGAGTTTGGTGCGGGCGTCGTTGTAGGCGCTCGTGGCGGCTTCGATCTTCTGCTGGGCTGCGGAAAGCTGGTCCTGCGTTGCCTGCGAGGCGGCATACGCCGCAACGGGGGAGAGCATCGGCGTGGCCGTCAGCGCAACGGCGAGCGCGGCGCTCGTGATGATACGAGCCGGCTTCGACGCAATGAGCGCTGCGGTGCGATGATTCGAATGCTGCATCCAGTCCCTCTGCAATCAATCGTAGGTTATGGTTCGAACGGTATTCTACTACTGCTTTCGACCTCAACTTGAACCTTAAAGGTTCCAAAGGGTCAAGTTGAACTTGAGACTTTGGCTTTGACCTGCAGTTATGATGAATTGTTGAGAAACCATAGAGTTCAACTTTAACGTTACGGAACCCTGTTTGTGAGGATTTTGGGGGTGCGGACAGAAAGTTGGACCGCGGGGCGGTCCGGACTGGAGGTTCGCATGTACAGCAGGGAGAAGGTCGAGCTCTTCCTCCTGGCGACGGAGGACGGCATGGGGCCGACCGCCGCCGCGAAGTTCGCGGGGGTC
>DBFAZJ010000054.1:0-16899 GCA_048244295.1 Collinsella sp. | reverse complement strand
TGGCACCTACAAGAAGGAGCGCCTCGAGGCTGGCAAGAAGTACTTCTCCGTCGCTTCTGGTGGCGGCACTGGCCGTACCCTGCACCCGGACAACATGGGCGCCGGCCCTGCCTCTTACGGCATGACCGACACCATGGGCCGCATGCACTCCGACGCCCAGTTCGCCGGTTCTTCCTCCGTGCCTGCGCACGTTGACATGATGGGTCTCATCGGCATGGGCAACAACCCCATGGTCGGTGCCACCGTCGCCTGCGCTGTCGCCGTCGAGGAGGCCCTCAAGGCCTAATCGCGCCCGCGCGATGCTCATATAGTTGAGCTTTGGAGCCGCTACCTTTCGAGGTAGCGGCTCTTTTTGTTTGCGCTGTCGCAGGGTAGCAAATGTCGATATATCAGTTGGGGCAAAATACGAGATGTGACGAGATGGAACGTCAGAGCGTCCATGACGCCCACCTGCCATATTTGCCCTTTACCGATTTGCCAAGTCTTTGCGGCCCCATTGCCGATCACCCGTGCGACAATGCGCCGGACGAGAAAGGAATCCGATGGAATCGACTGATGTACTGGTAATTGGATCTGGCATTGCAGGCCTTTGTGCCGCCATTGAAGCGGCACGCACGGGTGCAACCGTCACTGTGGCAAGCGCCGGCAAGACCATGAGTGGATCGAGCTTCTTCCCGGGTACCTGGGGCCTCGGCCTCATCGGTCCCGTCGACGAAGACGACGAGCAGGACCTCATCGACACCATCCTGGCCGTCGGCGGCGGCGTTGCCGACCCCGAACTCGTCCAAACGTTCGTCCACGGCATTCCCCAAGCGATTGACTGGCTCGAGCAAGACCTGGACGTTGAGCTCCAGCGTCCGCAAAGCGCCAAGAGTGCTCAACAAAAGCAATTTATCCCCTGCTTTGACCACAAGACGCGCATGTGGCGCGGCCTCACCCGCAAGCCCCTTGAGGACGCTCTGACGACCTGGATCGAGTCGCTCGGCATTCGCCTGCTCCCCCGCCATGAGCTTATCGACCTTGTTGAGGACACGAACGGCAGAATAACCGGAACCTTGCTCTACGACCTCACCGAAAATCGAATCGTGCCCTTTGCTGCCAAGGCCACGATCATCGCAGCCGGTGGCACAGGCGGCCTGTTCGAGCGCAGCCTTACGTCGGCTGATGTGCTTAGCTCCTCGCAGGCCATCGCGCTGGCGCACGGCGCAACACTTACTAATATAGAGTTCATGCAGATGATGCCCGGCTTCATCGAGCCCAAGCGCAACCTAGTCTTCAACGAGAAAACCTGGCGCTACGTACATGTAGACCAGCCGGTAGATATTGCCGACGACAAGCTGGACGACCTGCTCGAGCAGCGCTCTGGATATGGTCCCTTCACGTCACGCTTGGCCTCCCGCGCTTTCGATCTCGTCATCGATCAGGCAGGTGTCGAAGGCCTGGCACTCCACTACGACTTCCCCCGCGAGGATGTCCCAGAGTTTGTGCAGACCTTTGCCACCTGGCTGCAAGACGAGCACGGCATCGCCCCGACTGACGAGATGCGCGTTGCGATGTATGCCCACGCCGCTAATGGCGGCATCAAGATCGATAAGACCGCGCACACGGGCGTTGAGGGCCTCTACGCTTGCGGCGAGGCGACAGGCGGTATGCACGGCGCCGACCGCATCGGCGGCCTGTCAAGCGCCAACGGCATCGTGTTTGGGCGCATCGCGGGCGCATCGGCAGCCCTTGCAGCGCAGAAAGAGCCTGAGGCGGCCCTGAAGGCGGATATCGACCTCCCCCACTACGGCATTGCCACAACAGATGCCGAACGCCTGACACACGGCCTTAAGCACACGATGAGCACCTATTGCATGATCAACAGGACCGGAACAGGCCTATCCGAGGCCCTGCAACAGCTTGAAAGCCTGCAAGACAAGGCCATGGCGCTGAGCAAGCCGCATACCGATGACAGCGAGATCGCAGCCCTCGCCCGCCTACAGTCGCAGATTCGACTAGCACAGGAAATGGTCAAAGCCATGCGCAAGCGAACTGAAAGCTTAGGTTCGCACTATCGAGCAGACTAAATCGATTCTCACTTTGAGTTTGATCACAACTTCTCAACATGCATCGAGCCCCGTAAGCATGATTCCCCTAAGGAGAACACGCCTACGGGGCTTTAGCCGTGTTTCCCTAAGGGAATCACGGTGCAGATTACTCAGCTCCGCGCCCCGACGGGTTCGACCCCATGCGAGGTCAACAAAAAAGCGACCAGCCTGAGCCAGTCGCTTTAACAATCTTTGGGTGGGCCGTCAGGGGGTCAGCCTGCTTTGCAGGCGGTCGCTGCGGCGCTTCGCGCCTTGCGCGCTGCGCTGGCAAATGCTTACGCATTTCCTCAGCTCCGCGCCCCGACGGGTTCGACCCCATGTGAGGTTAACAAAAAAGCGACCAGCCTAAGCCAGTCGCTTTAACATGCTTTGGGTGGGCCGTCAGGGGGTCGAACCCTGGACCTTGGGATTAAGAGTCCCCTGCTCTACCAACTGAGCTAACGACCCAAAGCTAAAGTCCGTTATGGCGGACTTTAGAAGAGATATCGTGTGGTGGGCCGTCAGGGGTTCGAACCCTGGACCTTGGGATTAAGAGTCCCCTGCTCTACCAACTGAGCTAACGACCCGATATCAACACGAAGCAAGAACTGGGGTGGGTAAAGGGACTCGAACCCTCGACCTACGGGACCACAACCCGTCGCTCTAGCCAACTGAGCTACACCCACCGTGTCCTGTGCGCTTCGCGCTCGACTATTATTGCAAGGAACGCCACGCGATGCAAGCCCCAATTTTCAAGAATTTTGAAAAGAGTTTTTCGGATCCATTTCGAGCAAATCCCACCGGTTTCATAGGAGTAAACTTGCCCCACTGCAAATGCTCGAAAGGACCGGCATGAAAGAACTCTCCAACCGCACGGCAACGTTTACCGATTCGGTCATCCGCCGTATGACGCGCATCTCCAACAAGTATGGCGCCGTCAACCTGTCGCAGGGCTTCCCCGACTTCGATCCCCCAGCGCAGCTGCTCAATAGTCTGGGCACCATCGCCACCGACCCCAAGCCGCTTTACCACCAGTACTCCATCACCTGGGGCTCCCAGGCCATGCGCGAGGCGCTCGCCGCCAAACAGGAGCACTTTATGGGCATGCCGGTGAACCCCAACGAGAATATCGTAGTCACTTGCGGCTCCACCGAGGCCATGATGGCCGCCATGATGACGGTCACGAACCCCGGCGACAAGGTCGTCATCTTCTCGCCGTTCTACGAGAACTACGGCGCTGACACCATTCTCTCGGGAGCCGAGCCCATCTATGTGCCGCTCAACCCGCCCACCTTTGACTTCGACCGCGAGGTCCTCGAGGCGGCCTTCCGCGACAACGACCCAAAGGCCATCGTCCTGTGCAACCCTTCCAACCCCTGCGGCAAGGTCTTTACGCGCGAGGAGCTCACCTTTATCGCCGACCTCTGCAAAAAGTACGACGCCTATTGCATCACCGACGAGGTATACGAGCACATCGTCTACGCACCCCATGAGCACGTCTACATGGCCACGCTGCCTGGCATGTTCGAGCGCACCATCAGCTGCAGCTCGCTGTCCAAGACCTACTCCATCACCGGCTGGCGTCTGGGCTACACTATCGCCCCTGCCGAAATCACCGAGCGCATCAAAAAGGTCCACGACTTCCTCACCGTGGGCGCCGCCGCTCCCCTGCAGGAAGCCGTCGTCACCGCCCTCAACTTCGACGACAGCTATTACCAGGAGGTCCTCGACCTCTACACCGCCAAGCGCGACCTGTTCTGCCAGGGGCTCGATAGCATCGGTCTTGAGCACAACGTACCGCAGGGCGCTTACTACGTCATGATGGACATCTCTGAGTTTGGCTATGACAGCGACCTCGAATTCTGCGAGGATCTCGCGTCTAAGGTGGGCGTGGGCGCCGTGCCCGGCTCGAGCTTCTTCCGCGAGCCCGTCAACCATCTGATTCGTTTCCACTTTGCCAAGCGAGACGAGACGCTTAACGCGGCGCTGGAGAACCTCAAGTCACTACGTGATAAAATCAAGCCGCGCGGGTAAAGACGGCCCAGCAACTAAAGCAACCAAAGAAGCCTCGCACCGCCCGCCGCGTTGCGAGGCTTCTTTTTATAACGCTTTCTTAAATAGTTTAGAGCCCTATACTTTAGTCACGGAGCAACTCGTCCCAGAGAGAGGAATACTATGGCAGAACAGCAGCTTATCGGAGCGCTCGAGGCCGGCGGCACCAAGATGGTCTGCGCCACGGGCTATGCAGACGGTACGGTCCTGGAGCGTGAGCAGATCGCGACCACGACCCCGCAGGAGACCGTTGAGGCCGTCAACGCATGGTTTGCCGACAAGGGCATCGCCGCGCTGGGCATTGGCGCCTTTGGCCCCACCGCAGTCAACCCCGCCTCGCCCCAATACGGCAAGATCCTGGAGACGCCCAAAACGGCATGGCGCTACTTTGACCTGCTGGGCACCATCCAAAACAAGCTCAATATTCCCTGTGGCTACGATACCGACGTCAACGTCGCCTGCCTGGGCGAGGTCACCTTTGGTTGCGCCCAGGGCCTCACTGACGTTGTCTACCTGACCATCGGCACCGGCGTGGGCACCGGCGTGCTCTCGGGCGGCCAGCTCGTGCACGGCATGATGCATCCCGAGGCCGGCCACATCCTGGTCACGCGCGACCCGCGCGACACCATTGGCGAGCACAGCGCCTGCCCCTTCCACGACAACTGTCTCGAGGGCCTCATCGCCGGCCCCGGCGTTAAAAAGCGCTGGGATGGCAAGAGCGCCGGAGACATGGCCGATGACCCGGAGGCCATGGACCTGCTCGCCGGCTATCTGGCACAGGCGCTCATGACCTACACGCTGTGCTACGCGCCGCAAAAGATCATCATCGGCGGAGGCGTGGCCGACCACACCCCCATCGTGCCGCTCGCACGCAAAAAGTGCGCTGAGATGCTCAACGGCTATATAGTCACGCCCGAGGTCAACGACATCGATAGCTACATCGTCAACAACAGCCTCGAGGGCAAGCAGGGCATCATGGGCTGCCTGGCCCTGGGCGCGCAGGCGCTTCAGTAACAGACGCACCCACAGGGCGTGGCGCGCCCGGCAAATCCAACCTACGGAACGACGCCACCACGCCCTATATAAGCCCTCTAATAAAAAAGGCCGCCTAGCACCAAGCATACGTCCTAGGCGGCCTTTTTGGCACATATCAGCGACCGTAAGAGATATCGGAGCACAACGCCCGTTGCCGCTCCACAGCAGTCGATCATCACATCGGTGATCATGCCGGCGCGTCCCGGCACAAAGAGCTGAATCGTCTCGTCAATCGAGGGAATCAGCAGCAGGAACACCGCCGTGGGCAGCAGCACGTCAAAGGTGCGCCGGCCCTCAAAATCAAAGGCGTGCGTTGCCAAGATGCCGAGCACCATATACTCGGTAAAATGCGCGCACTTGCGAACAACAAAGTTGGTCACCCATTCATATGGAAGTCCCACGCTGTGCAGGAAACCGCGGATAGCTTCCATGACCGTTAGGCTCAGCGAGCCCGACCCCGAGCCGGGAACCAGCGAATTGCCCCAGATCAAGAGCGCCATCAGGCAGGTTACAACCGCCCATTTTCGATTGATCTTAACCATGCAGAAGTTATGCCTCCGCGCGGAACGGCGCGAAGCTGGCGGTACCGCCCTCGATAACGCTCAGGTAGGCACGGCCCGTACGCTTGGCGGTAGAGGACTGCAGACGCTCGATCTCCTCCTCGAGGATCTGATTGACGCGCTCGTGACGACGGTTTTCCATAATGCCGGCGGCAATAGACTCGGCCCGCTCGATGCTCTCGCGCGAGATACGTGCAGTATCCTCGGGGAACACAGCGCTGTGACGGCCGACATAGGCGGGGGCAGCAGGCTGAGGGGCAGCGACGGGAGCGGGGGCTGCAACAGGAGCGGGCTCGTCAATCTCATCCAGAATCGCGGTGGCGGCGGCCCACATGTCCTCGTGGCCCGAGTAATCAGCCATGGGGACATCAACCTCGAGTGAGGCATCCGGAAGGTCGCCGGTGTCGATGCGATCTTGGGCATCAATCGATGCGGTGATGGCTGCAGGCTCATCGAGGTCATCGAAATCGATATCCGCGGCACCGGAGATGATAGGCATGCTGGCGAGGTTTACATTGTACGGCGCAGCCTCAGCCGCCTGCTGCTGGGCAGGAGCGCCCCACAGCGAGCTTTCGGCGGCACGGCGGGCGGCAACGGCCTCCTCGTCCGCGGCCATGGCTTCATCAACGTACGAATTGTCGGCAGAAGCGTTCGCGTCCGCCGAGGTAGCGCTGTAGGCGTTATTGGCTGCCGCGTTGGCGACGAGTGCCACGAAAGCCGCCGTGCTGCCCGCAGGGGCGGCCTGGGAGCCAGACACGGCGCGTGCCGCGGCGGCGATGTCGTCGCGATTGAAGGAGCCGGTCTGCCCGCCGTTGGTGAGCTCGTCGATGGCGACTTGATAGACGTCGCGCGAGTGTGCAGGGTCGCAGCTCACCGGCGAATCGTCGTCGAGCATACTGTCGATCATGGACCAAGCCTCGGCCTCGTCCATAGCATCTGCGGCTCGAGTGATGGTAGGGACACCATCATCGGCATGACGGCGCTGGAACGCACCAGTCAGGCCGGAAAGGAATGCCGAGGTAGACTGCTCCGCCTGAGCCTGAGAAGCAGAAGCCGCAGCGTAAGGAGTCACATCCTGCTGCTGAGCTGGAATCGAGGCGGTCTTGAACTCGCTTTGATGCTGATTGAGATTGGCGGCACCGCCCATGGCATCGGGCTGGAACAGACGCTCTTCACGCTGCGCACGGTACTCGGAGATACCCAGCGAGGCGGCATAGATACCCACGCCCGCCACCGCGCCCACGGCGAAGGGAACCGCACCTGCCACGACTGTCTCGTTCACCGACGAAAACGGCAGCGTCGCGGCATACATAACCACGGGAGCGGCAAGGCCGATCCCGCACGAAAGTCCGGCAAGGACTGCTCGTTGTGTTGCATCAGAAGAAGCCATGAGCTCTCCCCATCTTCCAGCACCCAAATCGCATCATTCAGTTGGCTGCGCGAGAGAAGATGAAGCGGGGCTATGCCCCAAAGCAACGGTATATGGTTCGTTTCATCTGCGTTTTCCGTCGCGAAGCTTAAAAGCTATTATGCGAAACCGCCCTGTCGATTGCAAGCGACGATGTCGGATTGAAACGGGAAACCTGCTGCTTGCCAGTCTTATGGTCAAAAATAAGTGCGAAGCGGCGATATAGAAAAGGGCCGAGGCTCAAAGCCCCGACCCTTTATCGCATTGATGATTAACGCTGCGTGTGGATGACAACCTAGAACGTCTGCTCGTAGTCGCTGTGCTTTTTGGCCGAACGCACCAGGAACTCCTGGTTGGTGTTGGTGCCCTTTAGACCCTTGATAAATGATGCGGCCGCGCGCTCGGTGTTGTTCATGCCGGCAAGAATGCGACGCAGGCCAAAGACAAACGGACGCATCTGCTCGTCGACTAACAGGTCCTCGTTACGCGTACCGGAGGCAACGGGGTCGATAGCCGGGAAGATGCGGCGATCGGCAAGATCGCGGTCGAGCTTAAGCTCCATGTTGCCGGTGCCCTTGAACTCCTCAAAGATGACTTCGTCCATCTTGGAACCGGTGTCGATGAGGGCAGAGGCCAGGATGGTGAGCGAGCCACCGTTCTCGATATTACGGGCTGCGCCCAGGAAGCGCTTGGGCGGATACAGGGCCGCCGAATCGACGCCGCCCGAAAGGATGCGGCCCGAGGCGGGCGCCGCCAAGTTGTAGGCGCGGGCAAGACGCGTGATGGAGTCGAGCACCACCACGACATCGCCGCCCAGCTCCACGATGCGCTTGGCGCGCTCGATGACAAGCTCTGCCACGCGAGTGTGGTTATCGGCGGGCATATCGAAGGTCGACGCCACAACCTCGCCCTTGATGGAACGCTGCATATCGGTGACCTCTTCGGGGCGCTCGTCGACGAGCAGGCAGATGAGGTGCACCTCGGGGTTGTTAATCGAGATAGACTGGCAGATCTTCTTGAGGATCGTGGTCTTGCCGGCCTTGGGCGGGGACACGATCAGGCCACGCTGACCCTTGCCGATCGGCGACACGATGTCGATGGCGCGACCGGTAATGGAGTCCTTGCCGTGCTCCATGCGCAGCGGCTCATTGGGATAGACCGGGGTGAGGTCGCCGAACTTGGGACGGTTGCGAATCTGCTCGGGGTCCAGACCGTTGACGGTCGTGATTTTGGCGAGGCCGGCGCGCTTGTCGCCGCCGCGCGAAGGACGCAGCGAGCCCTCGATAACGTCGCCCGTGCGCAGGCGCGCGGAGCGGATGAGGTAGGCGGGCACGAAGGCGTCGTCGTTGGACTTCATGTAGCCATGGGCGTGGATGATGCCGGAGCTGTCCGGGCGAATCTGCAGAATGCCCTTGATGTCGCGGAAGCCCTCGGCCTTCGCGGCGGTGACGTAGATCTCCTCGACGAGCTCGGCTTTCTTCTTGCCGGTCGTCTCGATCTCGAACCCCTTGGCCTTCTCGCGCAGTTCGACGACCTTCATGGCAGCGAGCTCCTCGCGCGAAAGCGTGGGCTCGGTGGGGGCGGCGTTGCGCTCCTTGTTGCGCTGTTTGCGATCGCGCTGGCGGTTGCGACGGTCGTTGTTGCGCTCGTCCTTGCGCTCGTTGCGCTCCTCGTTGCGCTTGTGCTGGCGACGGTTGGGGCGAGCGCCGTCTTCGGCCTCGGCGGGCGCGGCGCCATCGGTTGCGGAGGCGTCTTCGTTAGCCGAAGCATCATCGCTGGCCTCGGCATTGGAATCGCCCTGCGGCTCGGCCTCGGCATGCTGCTCGACGGCCTTGGCCTTAGCGGACTTCTTGCGACCGCGCTTGGGCTTCTCGGACGCAGACTGTTCGACGTCTTGGGGCTCGGCGGCATCAGTCGATGCATCGGCGGTCGTCTCGGCGGAAACCTCGGACGCACCCTTCTTGGCAGCCTTGGCCTTGGACGTGCGCTTAGCAGCAGTACGATGGCTGCGACCAGGACGGACGTCGGCGGGCTCGACATCGGCAGAAACGGCCTCGGAAGTCGTAGCATCCTGGACGGGCGCGTCGGCAGCGGTTGCAAGCTCGGCGGTCGCCGCAGCATCCCGAGCGGCGGCGGCTGCGGCTGCGGCCTTCTCGGCCTCGACGAAAGCCTTGGGCTTGCGACCGCGACGGTGCGGGCGCAAAGCCGGATCGACAACGGGAACTTCGCTGGCCTCGACAGGCGCAGCGGGCTCAACAGGCGATGTGCCCTCCCCTGCCGCGGAACGGACCGAAGCCTCAGCGAGCTCGGGGGTTACCTGATCGGCAACCTGCTCGGCCTTAGCAGCCGTGCGACGGCGTGTGCGCGGTACCGGCTTCTCGGTTGGCTGGTCGGCGACAGGGGTCTCGGTGGCGGCAGGCGTCTCGGGCACAAACGGAGCTGCAAGCTCGGTCAGAGCCGCGGCCTCACGCTCGGCAGCACGACGGCGGGCGCGCACCACCTGAGCCTCGCTAATCTGCGCCAACGCACGTGCCTGCGCGACCTCATCGGAAATCGGCGCCGAGGAGTCAGCTGCAACGGTACGCTTGGCGCGCGTCGTGCGCGTGGTACGGCGCTTGGGCTTGGTGACCTCCTCGCCGTCATCGGCAGGCTTGGCCGCGCGGCGCGTACGCTTGGGCTTTGCCGGAGCAGCCTCCTCACCAGTTGCAGACACGGCCTTCTCAGCCGCTGAAGGCGTAGGCGTCGAAGCAGCCTTAGGCGTCTCAGGAGCCGAGGCTTGCGCGGGCGCCGCGACCTGGTCCAACGCAACCGGTGCAGCGGGAGCGGCTTGCGTCGTCGTTATTTCGTTTTCTTGCTGTTGATCAGACACAGTGTTTGCTCAACTTTCTTTTCAAGCCCTGTGATCACATGCTCCCTGCATAAACCTTCAGGGCGGCTAAACAGTCTAGCTCCGTCAAATACCGACGGACATCATTGATCTGTATCGAGATATTTGCGTCATATACGCAGCGTTAGTGTAACACAACCGCCGCCACCTGCAACTTAGTCATTGGGGACGTTCTTAAACGACTAGTCAAAAGGGACACTCTTTGGTTTAACACCCACAAATCTGGCTGCCTCCGCCAAAACTATGGCGGTTTACTACGATGAATCGCTCGACCGCGACCACTCCGAAACTTGTTGAACTAAAACCGCAGATAGATGCCTTGCACTTTTTAGCGAAAAGCCGGCGTGGTTGGAATATCTCAATTCATCGTAGTAAACCGGCATAGTTTCGTATTTCCAGCAGTTCCAAATTCGTCAATACGTCGGCGTTTGCAAAAAAGCCCGACCTCCGTGGGAGATCGGGCTTTCAAGGCTTAGTTAAACCAAGTCTATACGGTCAAATGACTCGATGATTACATCTGCTCGGGAGCGGAGACACCAACAAGGGTGAGCACCAGGGCGAGCGTCACGCGGACGGCGTCGCAAGCGGCCAGACGGGCACGCGAAAGCTCGGGGTCGACGGGACGGCCCTCGCTCGGCAGCACCTGACAGGCAGCATAGAAGCTGTGGAAGTCGCCGGCGAGCTCCTCGGCAAAGTGCGTCAGACGGAACGGAGCGCGGTCGCGAGCGCAGCTGGCGATGAGGTCGGTGAGCTCGTTGAGCTTACGCGAAAGGGCGAGCTCGGTCGGGTCGGTCAGCAGCGAGTAATCGACGTTCTCACCGATGGCCTTGGCGGCGACGGCCTTCATGCCCATCTCGTCAGCCTGCTCGGGCGTAACGTCAGCAGCACGGCGCAGGATGGAGCAGACGCGAGCGTGAGCGTACTGCACGTAGTACACCGGGTTGGAGTTGTCGCGCTTCTTGACGGCCTCAATATCGAAGTCGACCATCTGGTTGGAGCTCTTGGAGATGAGGGTGTAACGGGCAGCGTCGGAGCCGACCTCGTCGACGAGCTCCTGCAGGGTCACCATGGTGCCCTTACGCTTGGACATACGGACGGGCTTGCCGTTGCGCAGCAGGTTGACGAGCTGGCCCAGCAGAACCTCGAACTTGCCGGGGTAACCCAAGGCATCGCAGACGCAGCGGACACGCTCGATGTAGCCGTGGTGGTCGGCGCCCCAGATGTCGATGACGTGGTCGACGCGCTGGAACTTATCCCAGTGATAGGCAACGTCGGAGGCGAAGTAGGTGTACTCGCCGTCGGACTTGATCAGGACGCGGTCCTTGTCATCGCCCAGGTCGGTGGAGCGGAACCACAGGGCGCCGTCCTTGGTGTAGAGATAGCCCATCTTGTCGAGCTTCTCAAAAGCGCGGTCGACGGCAGAGGTGCCGGCGGTCTCGCCCTCGGTGTCCTTCACGTACAGCGAACGCTCGGAGTACCAACGATCGAAGTCGCAATTGACGGCGTGGCAGAGGTCGCGCATGTTGTCGACCATCTTCACATAGCCGCGCTCGCGGAAGCTCTCCATGCGTTCCTGAGGATCGGCGTTGACCCACTTGTCGCCGTCAGTGCGCCAGAACTCGGCGGCCTCGTCGATGATGTAGTCGCCGCCATAGGAGTCCTTGCCAAGGGTCTCGGCAAAGTTATCCTGGTACGGATGAGTCTCGGGATGCTCGTCGTTCTCGTCGGCAACAAAGGCGTCGCGGTCGGCAATCAGCAGTTTGTGAGCCTCGTCGATATCCACGCCCTGCTTGGCGATGATGTCGGCAAGCTGCATATAGCGCGTGCTGATGGAGTTGCCGAAGGTGTTCATCTGAGAGCCGTGGTCGTTGATGTAGAACTCACGCTGGATGTCGTAACCGGCGTGGTCCATAACACGGCAGAGCGAATCGCCCAGCGCGGCCCAGCGGCCGTGGCCGATGTGCATGGGGCCGACGGGGTTGGCGGAAACGAACTCGACCTGGGTCTTCAGGCCACCACCGACGTTGGACTTAGCGAAGTCCATGCCCTTCTCGCGAGCCTCGCCAAAGATGGCATTCTTGACGGCAACGGAGAGGTAGAAGTTGATGAAGCCGGGGCCTGCGATCTCGACCTTCTCGATCGCGGGGTCCTCGGGCATATGGGCAACGATGGCCTCGGCGATCTTGCGCGGGGCGCAATGGGCCAGCTTGGCGGACTTCAGGGCCATGGTAGAGGTCCACTCGCCATGAGAAGTGTCAGCCGGTCGCTCGATAGCGCAATCGTCAAGTTCAAATGCGGAAAGGTCGCCGGCCTCCTGGGCCGCAGCAAGCGCAGCGCGTACCAGCTCTTCAATCTTCTCGGGCATAGATCCTCCTTGTGTTAAAGCCCCCGAGCTCTTGGTCACTCGTAGGGCAAAAGCCAGAGTTTGTAGCACTCTATCACAAGCGACGGGCACTGTCGCAGGGTAAAGCCAATCGATATTGCATATGCACAAAATTGACTACAGCTTGTATGGAGTCACTCAAAGATGCCAGTCTGCCTGCAGATTATGCAGGCGTTGAAAATGCATAAAGGTGTGAATGAGCTGCGCCTGTTATCGAATACTCTTACCTATCGGAGTTGTGTGCTTTTCCTGCATAAAGTAAGGGTTTGCGCACGTCAGCGTGTTATTCTAGACATACGTAAATTCGTATAAGTTGGAGGTAGCATGTTCTCAATCGGTCAACACGTCATTCATCCGGGTCAGGGAGTCTGCACCGTCGTCGGTTTTAGGGACGACACACCGCAGCCCATGCTACTGCTCGAGACCAAGCAGGGACATGCGCAGACGATCCTCATGTACCCCGTGGCGCAGGCCGACCGTTTGCACGCCGCCATCTCGCAGCAAGATGCCGAGCACCTGCTGAGCCACTATGACGAGCTGGAGTGCGACACCTTTACCGAGCGCAACAGCTCGCTTGAGGAGACGCACTTTAAGCAGCAGCTCAAGCTGGGTGCGCCCGAGACGGTCCGCGTGGCAAAGACCATGATGCACCGCATTCGCCAGGCCGAGGAAGCTGATAAAAAACCCAGCTCCTACTACATGCGCGTACTCAAGGAGGCCAAACGCCGCTCCATCGAGGAGTTCGCCGTGGCCCTTGGTGTCACCGAGGAGGCCGCCGAAGCCCGCCTAGCCCAAGCCGCCCTCAACTAACCCATCCGCGCCAAAAACCACCACAAAGGGAACAGGCACCTTTGTGGTGGTTTTCTTGTTCTAGTAGTATTCATTCTTATCGATACCCACGAGCACAAGGAGTCTCTTATGGCAGAGCCGCTTACCGCCGGAATCACCCGCGACCGCGCGTTCGAACTGCTCAATGAGCACAACAAGGACCCGTTCCATATCACCCATGGCGAGACGGTCGAGGGCACTATGCGCTACTTTGCGCGCGAGTTCGACCCCGAGAACGAGGAGTTTTGGGGCATCGTCGGTCTGCTGCACGACCTGGATTGGGAGGAGCATGAGGACGACCCCATGAACCACACCATCTATGCTGCCAAGATTCTTAAGGATGAAGGTGCGTCTCCCGAGCTCATTCGCGCCATCCAGACGCACACGTCGGACTTCAATACCTCGCTGCCCAAGCCCGAGCTGCAGATGGAAAAGATCCTGTTTGCCTGCGATGAGCTCACCGGCCTGATCGGCGCTGCAGTCATCATGCGCCCGAGCAAGAGCGTTATGGACTTTACGACCAAGTCGCTCAAGAAGAAGTTCAAGGACAAGCGCTTTGCCGCCGGCTGCTCGCGCGCCGTGATTTCGCAGGGCGCCGAGATGCTGGGCTGGGAGCTTCCTGAGCTCTTCGACCGCACCATCGCAGCCATGCAGTCCTTCGCCCCCGACCACGATACCTTCCAGGCCTAACCGCCCGCGCCACTTAAAACCACCACAAAGGGGAAAGGCACCTTTGTGGTGGTTTTTGTTTGCGCGGACGCTAGGGGCGGACCTGGCCGGTGCCTCGAAGCTTGTATTTGTAGGTGGTGAGGGCCTCGGCGGCAAAGGGGCCGCGGGCGTGGAGCTTTTGGGTCGAGATGCCGATCTCGGCGCCCAGGCCAAACTCGCCGCCGTCGGTAAAGCGCGTGCTGGCGTTGGCATATACGGCCGAGGCATCGACCGCATCCAAGAAACGCTCGCAGGCGTCCACGTCCTCGGAAATGATGGCCTCGGAATGCATGGTACCGTAGCGGTTGATGTGCGCGATGGCCTCGTCCTCGTTTGCCACGACCTTCACGCTCATCTCGAGCGCCAGGTACTCGCGACCCCAGTCCTCCTCAGTCGCGGCGACGTAGTCATCGCCCTCTACAAAGCCGGCGTCGGCGCACGCGGCGCACGTGGCCTCGTCGCCGTGAATGAGCACGCCGTGGTCGTGCAGCACGGCAACGACCGCAGGCAAAAACGCATCGGCCACAGCACGGTCGACCAGCAGCGACTCGGCGGCATTGCACACGCCTACGCGCTGGGTCTTGGCATTAACGATAATGTTGAGCGCCTTATCAAAGTCGGCGGATTCATGCACGTAGATGTGGCAGTTGCCCGTGCCCGTCTCGATCACCGGCACAAGCGACTCGCGCACGCAGCGCTGGATCAGGCCTGCACCGCCGCGCGGAATGAGTACGTCGACAATGCCGCGGAGCTTCATGAGCTCGCCAGTGGCCTCGCGGTCGGTGGACTCGATCATCGACACGGCCTCGCGCGGGAAGCCCTTGGCCTCGAGCGCATCGGCCAGCAGCTCGGCAATCATGGCACACGAGTGATAGGCCAGCGAGCCGCCGCGCAGAATGCAGGCGTTGCCGGTGCGGATGCAGATGCCCGCGGCATCGGCCGTCACGTTGGGGCGCGCCTCATACACTATGGCGACCAGACCCAGTGGCACACTCACGCGGGTCAGGTCCACGCCGCTTGCGAGTATACGGTGGTCGAGCACGCGGCCCACGGGATCGGGCAGCTCGGCGAGCTTTTCCAGGCCGGCGGCCATGCCCTCGACGCGCTCGGGCGTCAGCAGCAGGCGATCGAGCAGTCCGGCCGAGGTACCCGCATCGCGCGCAGCGGACATATCGAGCTCGTTGGCGGCGACGATGGAGTCGACACCGTTGCGCAGTGCTGCGGCCATGGCGCGCACGGCCTCCTGGCGCTGCTCATCGCTCGCCGTGGCAAGCGAGGCCGACGCTGCCTTGGCGGCAACGGCAAGATCGTGGACATACGTGGCTATATCGACCGACATGGGCGGCCCTTTCTCCTAGAAGTTTGCAACCATGGTAGCCGATTTGCGCATGGCCTCGCCCGCGGCGGTAGAATTGGTCAACCCGAAACACCGCAACGAACGGAAGTCTCACATGGCCCTCATCACTTCGTACCACGTCCCCGGCCTTTACGTCGAGGACCACAGCATCGACGTCCCCCTTGACTGGCGCGGCCTGGAGCCGATGCTCCTGGCCGTCGGCAGCACCATGCGCCGCGGCGCTATGCCGGCACCCATCGCCGGCGCGCCCGAGAGCATCAAGCTCTTCTACCGCGTGGTTTGCGCGCCCGACCGCATCAACGACGATCTGCCACTGCTCCTGTTTTTGCAGGGCGGCCCCGGCGGCGAGAGCCCGCGTCCGCTGACGCCCACAAGCGACGGCTGGATCGAGGAGGCCGTCAAGCACTTCCGCGTGGTCCTTCCCGACCAGCGCGGCACCGGACGCAGCAGCTGCGTGGACGGGCGCACGATTGCCGCCTTGGGCGATCGCGCCGAGGCAGCAGGCGCCAATGCGGCCCGCTCGCAGGCGGACTACCTCAAGCGCCACCTCGCCAGCTCCATCGTGCGCGATTTTGAGTACCTGCGCCTAGTGGGCTTTGGAGGCAAGCCGTGGGTCACGCTCGGCCAAAGCTACGGCGGTTTTTTGACGCTGAGCTACCTGTCGCTCTTCCCCGAGGGCGTGGCGGCGAGCTTTACCTGCGGCGGAATCCCCCACGTGCCGGCGAGCGCAAGCGAGGTCTACGCGCACACCTTCCCGCGCATGGCCGCCAAGACGCAGCAGTATTATGACCGCTACCCCGCTGACGTCGAGCGCGTGGCAGCCCTGGCCGATGCGCTCGAAGCCCAGAAGCCCGTGCTGCCCGACGGCTCGCCGATGACAGTCGAGCGCCTACAGCTCATGGGCAGCGACTTTGGCATGAAGCCGAGCTTTGAACGCATGCATTGGATTATCGATCACGCTTTTGTTGATGGCGACGGCACGCTGACCTGTGACGCCTCGGTATCTGACAGCTTTTTGATGCGCGCCTTCGAGCGCACCAACACGCGCACGAATCCGCTGTACTGGACGCTGCAGGAGTTCATATACGCCGACGGTGACACTATGCCCATTGGCTGGGCCGCGGCTGAAGAGAAGGCTCACCGCACCGAGTTCGACACCCTCGCGCGCCCGCTCATGTTTACCGGCGAGGCCATGTTCCCGTGGATGTTCGAGCAGATGCCCGAGCTCAAGCCCTTCAAGCCCGCCATGGACCTGCTGATGGAAGACACCAGCTGGGACAAGATCTACGACCCGCAGCGCCTGGCCTACAACGAAGTGCCGCTCCAGGCCGCGGTGTATTTCGACGACATGTACGTGGATTCGGGCCTGCAGCTCGATACGCTCAGCCGCGTGGGCAACTCGCATGCCTGGGTGACCAACGAGTTCGAGCACGACGGTCTGCACGGCAGTGTGGTGTTCAAGCACCTCTTCGACGAAGCACTCAACCGCGGAGACCTGCGCCGGATCTTCTAACAAAGGAGTGTCCCCACCTGCCGGCACAAAAGGAACGTCCCCAAATGCCGGACAAGTACCGGCAATGACGATGCCGCAGGTAGAGGACGGAAAGCGAAA